>NZ_KV832118.1:428737-485596 GCF_001837335.1 Streptococcus sp. HMSC066F01 | reverse complement strand
AGCTCAGTTGGTAGAGCAGTAGACTCTTAATCTATGGGTCGCAGGTTCGAGCCCTGCAGGGGGCATCTAAATACAACAGGAAAAGCCTTGGAATCAGGGCTTTTTTTGTGTCCTCCCTACTTATGTCCCATCAACAGATGCTCAAGATATATTTTGTGTGTAAAAAAATTCTTTTGCTCCTCTACGAAAAACAAAAAAGCTGTCAAATACATCGAAGATTTTCTAGAAACTGATGGACAGTACTTAGAGGATTTACTTTACTTAACAAGAGGCAACCAACTATACACAGAAGATGGAGATGAGTTGTATATTGATCCAACTTCTCAGAAAAGAACACTTCATAACCAGTATGAACCTGGTTTTATTGTAGCAAGGGATAAATCTCCACTAGAACTCTTAATTGAAAATAAGGAATTGTTTGATAAATAGAAAAAGCGAGGATAACCTCGCTTCAGATTGAAGTTAAAATCTTTAGAAGACACTTTTATAAGGACTTTGTCTTCAATCTGTGAAAAGGAGTGGAAACTCCTTTTCTTTTTGTAAGTCAGACTGAAACTTCCAAATTGTTTATTTATTTTATTGACATTTTCTATAAAAATAAGTATAATAGTTTTATTATCAGACTATACTATATAGGGGGTATTGAAATGAAATTTTCTAATCGTTTACTGCTATTCCTTGCAGGAGTTGTTTTTGTCCTTTTAGGACTTTTCCTATTTACAAACCCAGTAGCTAATCTTGTTGCTTACAGCTGGTGGATTGCATTTGGTTTACTGGTTTCTTCTATAGCAGCTATTTTAGGCTATTTCTCTGTACCAAAAGAGCTTCGCTCACCAGCTCATCTTTTCCAAGGGATTGTTAATCTTCTCTTAGCTCTTTACCTCGTTGCCTATGGCTTTGTGACGCTGCCAGTTGTCATTCCAACTATTTTAGGAATTTGGTTAATTGTAGAAGCCATTATAGCTTTCTTTAAAGGCAATCGTCTGGGATTGATTTTCCCTATTATTGGCAACCATATCATGTGGATAGCGTTGCTTGCATTTTTACTAGGTCTAGTGATTTTGTTCAATCCAGTAGCTACAAGTGTCTTTGTCGTTTATGTCGTTGCCTTTGCATTTTTAATTGTTGGTTTCACCTATATCCTTGATGCCTTTCGTAAATAATCTAGCTGCCATTTTGGGCATATTAAAATAGCTGGGAAGTTACATTCTCAGCTTTTTCTGTTGCCTCCTTAGCTCAGTTGGTAGAGCAGTAGACTCTTAAGCTATGGGGCGCAGGTTCGAGCCCTGCAGGGGGCACATCTAAATCAACAGAAATAAGCCTTGAAACCAAGGCTTTTTTTAACGTCTAATAGCTTTTTGTAGAAAAGTATTTAAAAATAAAAGAGAAGAGAATCTCTCACTCTCTTCTCAGTATATCTTATTAAATTTAGTTTTTCTTAATCTAGCTGATTTTCCTTTGCAACGACAAATTCCTTAACCAATCGATAGATAACAGCAAATATCGGTGTAAAGAATATCATCCCAAGTAAGCCAAAGAGATTGCCTCCAATACTAGCAGCCGCAAGCGTGAAAATAGCTGGCAAACCAATAGACTGACCTACAACTCTAGGATAAATAAGGTTTCCTTCAATCAGCTGTATAACTTGATATAGAAGAAGAGAAAGTAAGGCTTGAGTAGGACTCACTGTGAAGATAAAAATCGCTCCCACAACACAAGCAATCATAGGCCCTACATAAGGAATGAACGATAGCACTCCTGCAAAGATACCTGTCATTACTCCATAGGGTATCCCAAACACGCTGTAACCAACCGCTATCATAACTCCTATGATAACTGCTTCAATCAGCTGAATCATCAAAAATTGGTCATAAGTCTCTAGTGCTACTTGTCCAATGTAAGTCAACTTTATCACCACCTTCTCTGGAAGAAAAACTTTTAGAAGTCGACTCGTCATCGCTGCCAGATGTTCCTTACTGGATAAAAATGAAAAGGTGAAGACTATAATCAAAAAGGCATTCATCAAACTTGAAAAAATATTGCCGATATTACTAGTCAGACCGGATAAGAAGGTTATCAAAGCTTGACTAATAGAGCTAGACTGTCCCTGAATTCCTGATACGATAGTTGACAGCATGTCTTTGGTTACAAATTCCGAGCTGTCTAGCAATTTCCCAAGTTGAGTCAGGACTGTTGAAAGGACTGCTCCCAGCTGACTAATAGTCTGAGCAAGGGTTGGAAGCACCAAAACCAAAAGACAGATCACGATTAAGATAAGAGATAGGAAAACAAGCACCATAGCAATCGGACGGCGCAACCCTGCCTTTACCTTCATTTTAACTAGGAATTCTTCAATTTTTTTCATGGGAACATTGAGCACAAAAGCAATGACAGCACCATAAATCAAGGTAGAAGTTACTTCAAAGAGAGATACTGCCCCTGATATAAAGCTTGATGCATTCAGAATTACAAGAGTAACCAGCCCTATAAAAAGTATTAATGGGGTGTATTTTTTTACTAAGTTCATAAATTCTCCTTAATAAACATGTTTAGATACGACTATACTATTTGGTTTTTCAAACTCTCGGTCAAGGTAAGCTTGGTAAGTTCCTGGTGCGATAAATCCTTTGGGTGAGAGGATATCGGTGCCAGCCTGACCGACTATGGTATCAGCCAAGAGCACACAGTTTGTAGATAAGACAAAGTAGGATTTAAACTTAGATTTGATAAATTTATAAAGTTCCCCATCTGTCTCATGTCTGATTTTATAAGCGTAGGTGTAGTCTTCCTTACCATCACCTGTCATGATTTTATCTGCACTTGGCTCCCATGGAATCGTCAGTTGTTTCAATTCAGCCAACTTTTTCTGAACTGCTTTTTCCATTTCAGGCGTCAAATCTATCCCATAACCAAAAAGCGTTTTTTGACTCTCACGTTTACATAGGTCAATGTACTTGTCACGATCACAGAAATATAAGACACCATCTCCTACCATGCCAAATAAGGTCTCAGAAGACGGATCATAGTTGCCATAAGAAATAACACGGCCTTGATAGCAGATATCCACATGACCAATTGCCGAAAACAGAGAGGTCTCAGCTGTATGAACAAAAATTTCAAGCTCCGCTGTCTTACCAGACTTCACCATTCCAAGATGGATATCCTCTCTCTCATCAGCATTTTCCTGCATGAATTTGTTGATTTTTGCTAAAGTACTTGCAGGGATGAGAGCGGCTAGGACAATAGGTAAGCTAATTCTTACACGACGTTTGAGATGGTTTTTCCCAATTTCCTCCTCAAACAAGAAACCGTCACGGATATTGGACACACCATAAAGGAAAAAATAAGCCCCTAATACAAAGAGTTGAAAAACAGAATTTCCTGTAGAGGACAAAAGACTAGTCCCACCAAGAAAAACTAGTACGAGTCCATCTAGTAAGAGACGAAAACGAGGTCGAATTTTGTTTTTGCGGTAGAGAACATAGGTGACAAGGTTGATAGTAGCATGAAAAATCTGATAAACTCCAATCACAAGAGCCAAAATATAAATCGGCACATCCGTCGCAAGATTCGAGCCTAGCAAATATCCCAGCACTAACAATTTAACCAGCGCAACTCCCAAGGTGTCCGTTGACTGACTTTTTTTTAAAATACGTAATACTAAATCTAAGACCGTTGCTATCCAAGCTAAAAACAGAGCCAGTCGAATAATCGTTACTGGCAACCAAGTCCCCGTGACCATCAAGATAAGACCTAACAGAACAAACAAGAAACCCTGAGCAAGTAATTTCTTACCTGTCAGACCTAAAGAGAGAATTTCCCCCATATAAAAACCTTTCAACAATAAAAATTAAGCCCTTTGATTAAACTGACTGGTAAATAGCCAACGGCACAAACAGTCTGTACCAGGCAGACATAGCGATTAGCAATGACTGTAGTAATGTCACCATCTTGTCTTATGCACTTCTAAAATTTGTTATATTGATTAGAAGCCAGAGCTTATAAAAACTAGCTAAACTTGAGAGATAAGTACAATTGAGACGAAAAAATGTATAACCAATTCAACTTGTTAAGGTAAGAAAGCATTATTTCCAATCTATTAATTATTCATCTATTACCTATTATGACACAATATTCCCTATAGTTCAACTTTTTACTTGTTTTTATATTACACGGACTAAAAAGTTTTCAACAGTTGATTGCATGTGTTTTAATAAGTTTTAACCTTTCTTGGTTAGATAAAAAAAGAACCATACAGTTTAGAATCTGTATGGTTTTTGCCCCACTTTTGTCCCATTTTTAAATCATGACATTGAAAATACCTAAAATCACTTATATTTCAATATTTTTAATTGCTCTCAATATGAAAGTCCTTTCCAAATCCCTGTAGGGGGCATCTAAATACAACAGGAAAAAGCCTTGATTTACAAGGCTTTTTTGTGTATCTGTTCTACTTTTGGTCAACTAATGGATATCAACGGTATAATTTTATGAACACCCTTCTGAACTGCACCCCAAAAGTTAGACAGAAAAAACCTAACTTTTGTGGCGCAGTTCATTCGCGCCACATGAAATTATTTAAGCATATCCTTTTCTTTCATTACCATTTTCTGTTATAATAAATTGTACTTCTAAAATAGAAAGGTCTTAAGATGACAACTCTTATTAAACATAAACGTGTAGAATTTTCAGAACTTTTTTATGACTTAGTTTTTGTTTTTGCAATTTCAAAAGTAACTACTTTAATTGACCATCTTCATAACGGTATTTTGACTTGGAATTCTTTCCTTGATTTTTTCATTGCTACTTTGCTTCTCATCAATTCCTGGATGATTCAAACCGATTATACCAATCGCTATGGAAAGAACTCTTTATTTAACATAGTAATCATGTTTATCAAAATGGGAATTTTACTCTTTATAGCCAATATGATTGGACCTGATTGGCAACAATATTTTCATTATCTCTGTTGGGCTATTGGTACATTAACCCTTACCTTATTTTTTCAATATTTGGTTGAATTTTTTAGAAAATCAACCGATGATGTTAATCGGGAAAGTATCAAAGGTTTTCTATGGATAACAGCTCTAGGAAGTTTAGGAGTCTATCTAGCAGCTCTTCTTCCTATTTACGTTGGAGTCTCTGTCTTATTTGCTAGTATTCTGCTAACATTTATTATGCCAAGTATCTTGCTTAATAAAGATAAGCATTACCAGGTAAATCTCCCCCATTTAATCGAGCGCATCTCCCTTCTTGTCATTATTATGTTTGGAGAGATGATTACGGAACTAGCTAACTTCTTTACAATCGAGAATTTCTCGATTTATTCGGTTCTTTATTTCATTATTATGATTTCTCTGTTCTTGTTTTATTTTGGTCAATTCGACCATGCTATTGATGAAAAATCTAATCAAAAGGGACTATTTCTAATTTACAGTCACTATCCTATTTTCATTGGACTTCTTATGATGACCGTTTCGATGAGTTTTCTTCTGAATCCTGAAGCTAATCGTCTCTTTGCAACCAGCTTCTCTTATATCGGATTTGGCCTCTTCCAAGTTGCTGTCCTAGTAAATGGGCCCTGTAACAAACACTATCTTCGCTATTCGAAAAGTTACTACTGTGTCCAAGCGACACTCTATCTGGCTGCCTTGATTCTCTCTTTAATCTTTGCTTCTAATCCTATAATAGTAGTGAGTATAACAACCATTTTAGCTCTAGCTATAGCCATTCATTTTATTTATTTTTATATGACACAGAATAAAAAATATTCCAAATCTAACTGGGAGTTATTTTAATGAGTTTATAACATAAAAAAAGCTTTGGGAACCAAGGCTTTTTGTTGTTCTGAACTAAAAAATGACAGGATTGTTAGGATATTCTGAGTTTAGTATAGATAAAATTCTTTCCTTATAAAACAAAAAACGCTAGATAGCGTTTTTTGTTATTCTTAGTTACTCGTCTAATCGAATAAACATCATTGCGTTAAGCAAAGAGATGAGAGCGACTGTATTGACATTATTAGAATAGATCAGTCTCTTATTTTCAATAGGAGGAATAATAAAATTAGAAATAATGATGTCATAAGGTGATTCTTTTAGAGCATCAAGTGATAACTCTAATTCACTCCAAACTTCCAGTTCAAAATTGTTACTACAATAGTAAGAAAGTGTCTCAGCTACTGATTTTGCATGATACTGATCAAAATTACTCATGACCAAAACCTTTAATTTAGGTTGATTTTGTAAAAGATTTAGCACCAAGTGTTTGCTATGGGTGATAAAAGTATAGGTCAAATGATTGACCTTCATTGAATTACGATCCATATCCAAAGCCTCTAGATAATGTTCAATCCCTTCCTTCACCTCTGAAACAAATCGAGGGAAAATATTTTGAAAGTTTTTGATTGTATTGCCTTTTTGATCAAATAGGATAAACTCTGTCGATAATTCCTGACGATGCAGATGTGCTGTATTATGCAGATGCCAAATCAGATTGTCCTTATTGTCTACTTGAAGATTATACTCTCTTGATACCTGATCTACTAGTTCTCCCAATAACTGATACGATTTTTTTACATAGCTGTCTGTTTTTGCATGGTTCAAGAATAATTCTTCATCTATGAAAAACATTTTTTGAAAATAGGATACAAATAATTGACCTATTACTTCTTTATTCAGAGAGATATGATATTCAGAGTCAAAGCTCGCTACAATCTCGTCAATTCCTTCTGCCTGCATAAACGATTCCAACAATTGATTGTTAAAAGAGTCTCTCTCAACTTCCATGAAATGAGCAAACTTTATGCGATATAAATTTGTAACCAGAAGTAATTTTAACATTCTATGAGTTGATAAATTCATCGGGAAAGAAGTTGCTTTATAGACTAATTCCAATAATTGAGACAAGGGTTCTTGAGAAAAATCTTCAAAGGGCCATTCAAGGAAATAATATTTCTCTGAAAAATACTGGGCAAAAAAGTAACGGATATCAATCTCATTTCCAGTGATTCGAACTGGATTGAGGCTTATTTCAAAACGATATTGTTTCTTAATAATTTTATTAATGTGACTGATGATACGATAAAGAGAGGAAGAACTGATATAAAACTCTTTGCAGAAACTATCAGTATCACATCCTTCATTAAAGAAGATAAATTCTAAAATTGAAAAGTGGGTTGAATGCTTAAAAAAATGATGATAGACCATCTCAATATCACTATCATCGGTATTAATGATACGGATGCCGTTTGTCGAGGAATGAAATAGCAAGTCAGGAAAAGAAGATCTGACTTGAGACAAGTCATCTTTTACAGAACGTTCTGTACAGTGCAATAATTCTGCTAGTTCTGAAATATGAAACCAGCGTTTGTTTTCAAATAGTAATTCTAATAATTCTAATTGTCTGTGACTTTTTTTCGATAATAAATCTCTCATGAACAGCTTTTCTCTCTTTGTAATAAACTAAAGGATTGTCTTTCAATCTTCATGCAATTATACCATATAGAGTGGATTTATCCTCTTAAAACGACTTTTGCTTGTCATCAAAAGACTAGTCTAATCACTTAGAAACTCAGTAGCACCAAGATTTTCTTATTTATTTGTACCTAAGGTGTATTTTTATAATACGTAATTCAAGACAAATTATTACCTTTCCATATTTAAATGTTATATAATAAATGATATCAAAGAAAATTATTTTCTGAAAATGATTCTTTGATTTAGAAATAGAAAAGGAGGATACACTATGTTGTGGTCCATTATTGTTGGAGGTCTTATTGGTCTCATCGCAGGTGCAATCACTAAAAAAGGTGGTTCAATGGGATTGATTGCGAATATCATTGCAGGTCTTGTCGGTTCGTCTGTAGGGCAATCACTTCTAGGAAGCTGGGGACCTTCATTGGCTGGAATGGCTATTATTCCGTCAATCGTTGGTGCTGTGATTGTTGTTGCAGTCGTTTCATTTCTATTTGGTAAAAAATAAGCATTACCTAATAAGAAATTAAAAGTGATAAGCCATAATTTTGAATACTTTAGACGGGTAAAATTATGGTTTAAAGCTTTTCATTTGAAAGGATTTAATATGTCAAAATCAAAGAAAATATTGTTACTTATTTTCTGTATTTTAATCTTGGCTATTTTCCTTCCTATTCTCATAGATTATCATCAGGTCAGTGATTTAGATATCCACTTATTCAGTTGGAGAGAACTCTACGCTGAATTTCTGATTGCTAGATATGTCTTTTGGGGGACACTTGTCCTATCTGTTTTAGTGTTAATTTCAATGTTAGTAATACTCTTCTATCCTAAACAGTATTTAGAGATTCAATTAGAGACTCAAGAAGATACATTAAAACTAAAAAATTCAGCTATCGAAGGCTTTGTTCGATGTTTGGTCATTGATCATCAGTTGATCAAAGAACCAACAGTCCATGTAAATAGCCGCAAAAATAAATGTTTCGTTTATGTTGAGGGCAAAATTCTTCCTTCGGACAACATCTCAAATCGATGTCTTGTCATCCAGAATGAAATAACTCATGGATTAAAGCAGTTCTTTGGTATTGAACGTGAGGTAAAACTTGAAGTTAAAGTGAAAGAATTTGAACCTCCAAAAACGACCAAAAAGACTGTTAGTCGTGTAAAGTAAGGAAGTAAAAAATGGAATGGTTTAAAAAATATCAGTATCCAATTATTGCAGGTCTAGTAGGTGTCATTCTCGCTTGCTTTATCTTATCCTTTGGCTTTTTCAAAACACTATTTGTACTAATTTGTGGAGCCCTAGGAGCATTTGCTGGATACTATGTTAAGGAAAAATATTTAAATAAATAAAGGAGTCTCGTATGTCAAACGTAGATAAAAATGTAGAAAAAAAAGATGTTGCTGTTGTTTCTCAAGATGTTAAAGGGGAACTCACTTATGAAGACAAAGTAATCCAAAAAATCATTGGTCTTTCACTTGAAAAAGTACCTGGACTTTTGGATGTGGATGGAGGATTCTTCTCTAATCTAACAGAAAAAATTATCAATACAGATAATGTCACTCATGGTGTCAATGTTGAAGTTGGGAAAGAGCAAGTTGCAGTTGACTTGAACATTGTTGTTGAGTACCAAAAGAATGTCCCTGCTTTGTACAAAGAAATCAAAGATGTTGTCGTATCACAAGTTACAAAAATGACTGATCTAGAAGTAGTTGAAGTCAATGTGAATGTTGTTGATATCAAAACGAAGGAACAGCATGAAGCAGATTCAGTTAGCCTCCAAGACCGAGTAACTGACGTGGCTTCTTCAACAGGAGAATTTGCTTCAGAACAATTTGAAAAAGTGAAATCTGGTATCGGTTCAGGTGTTGCTGCTGTTCAAGAAAAAGTAGGCGAAGGTGTTGAAGCCGTTAAAGGCGAAACAAAAGAAAATGCTCGCGTACACTAATTCATCTGGTCAAAATCAATCAATTTAAAGGAGGCAGAATCATGTCAACAGAAGAAAAATTAAACCAAGCAAAAGGTTCCATTAAAGAAGGTGTCGGCAAAATGATCGGCGATGAAAAAATGGAAAAAGAAGGAACAGCTGAAAAAGTTGTTTCTAAAGTAAAAGAAGTTGCTGAAGATGCTAAAGATGCTGTCGAAGGCGCTATTGAAGGTGTGAAAAACATGCTTCACAAAGACGAAAAATAAGGCTAAACGTTAATTGACCTTTTCATTATAGTAGTCAAAAAGAGGACCGCAAATGTCCTCTTTTTTTGTAGATCGGATTGTAAACACGCTTCCCAATTTTCGCTAAAAGAAATTGTCAAAAGGAAAAGCCTTGATTTCAAGGCTTTTTTGCTTGTTTAAAATAATATCTCCCTTTTTAAAGAAAGAAAATTTAAAAGCTTGCACACTACTAGGCTGGCTTATTTATCCACCACCTGAGCCTCAAATTGGGCTGGCTGGGTGTCTACATTGGTAATGGTTATCGTGTAGGGCTTGTTATTGGTGGCATCAAACACTTTTTCACCTTGGTAACTCACAACAACTCCATCTTTTTCTAAATAAATATCTGCTTGATTGTTTGGAAGTTCTTCATCCTCCTCATCGAAACCATGGCTTTTTGTAATTTTTTGTCCCTCTACTTCATAGTAAACATCACCATTACTCTCACTCCAAACACTTGAGCCAGTTAATTTAATTTTGCTTGAATCGTTTTTCTTCAAGATGAAGATTGAATAGTATTCCAAATCTTGTGTTCTGGGATTTACTCTTAAGTTGACGGATTGACCTGGTTGAAGAGTGTATTTGCCATAGTTCAAAACGGAAAAGACAAACCAAACTAGCAGCAAACTATACAACACTCCTATAATTATTCGTGAGCGCCTACTTTTAAACAAACGTAAAATTAAGACAAAAGAGACAATAAAGAGCAATTCTGTAAACATTCTTGTCCCTCCTTTCTCATCATCGTTGACACTCTGAACAGAGTCTCGCATCCATTTCTCACTGGTAACATCAACCATACAAAGTCTGATACATCTTATCTAGAAAAGATTTCAACTCTTTTTGAACAATCTTTAACAGGTGTTCTTCTTCGGCTTGGGAGATGGTCACACTTTCTTTATTTTGATTACTAATATAAGAATAGTAACTACGTTTTAGGGTTAATTGATGATCTAAAATATAGTAGGCATTTATTTTTTCCTCATTTACCATTGTTTCAAATAAAACAGAGACTTCATCCCTGGCAGGATTCACAATTTTCAAATCAATGTCTCCTTTTATCCCTATGGAGTCAATTCCTCCATCCAAGCGGATAGCTCCATCGGAAGGAACGACATAGCCTGCTTTTCGCATGTCAGACGCATATTTTTCTGACGCCATCAAACGTTTTAAGACGACTATAGTGTCCTTCTCTTCAAAGAAAGTCTTTAATTGGAAGCGTTCTTGGTGGCTTTGATACTGAAAATAATGATTGATATCAACAACTAAGGCAAGTACTGAAGAGAGTAAGATTCGTATTTTTCTAGGTCTCGACATTTTTATCTCCTCTATCTAAGAAATCATAGAAATCTTGTTTCCAACTTTGAAAGGTAACTGCCTTATCCTTGAAAATCCTTGGGGCTCTAATCCCCCGTGACTGTTATCTGCCCTTTTTCATGATGTATTTTCGTATAGGTACTTCAACCATTTGAACGATTTCAAATCCTTCTTTTTGGTAAAGATTATGAGCTCTTTGATTTGCCTCGTAGACATTTAGAGAGACAGTATCTATGTCTCCATTTTCAAAGGCCAAACTAACAAATTTCCTTAAAGCCTGGCTACCTAAGCCTTGTCCCTGTTTCTGGGGGTTGATAAAAAATCTCCCGATATGAAGATTCCTGTCTTCTAGTCTGATTTTCTGGATAAGCCCTACAAACTCTTGTCCATCAAAGATTGAAAAGATTCCTTCCAAATCTTGCAGGATTTGAATTGTTAAGGGAAAAGGAATCATTGGTCCCATCCATTGTTCTTGAAAAGCTTGGCCAAGGGAGTTGGACCATTGGCATACGAGCTGAGCGTTTTCTGTACTCACATTTTCTTCAAAACGAATTGTCATCTATTTCCTCACCATCTTATCAATGTTTCTTTATTATACTACTTCTCCTATTTTTTACGAATAGATAAGTATGATTGATCTTTATTTTTTTCTTGTCGGGAGCATTCTCGCTTCTTTCTTAGGTTTGGTCATTGACCGTTTTCCTGAGCAATCCATTATTCGACCAGCTAGCCACTGCAATTCCTGTCAGACTCGCTTGCGTCCGCTAGATTTGATTCCTATCCTTTCGCAGGTCTTCAATCGCTTTCGCTGTCGCTACTGCAAGGCTCGCTATCCATTCTGGTATGCCCTCTTTGAACTCGGCTTAGGAATCCTCTTTCTAGCTTGGTCATGGGGCTGGATTTCCTTGGGTCAAGTCATCCTAATCACTGCTGGCTTGACCTTAGGCATCTACGACCTTCTCCATCAGGAATATCCCTTGCTGGTCTGGCTGACGTTTCACCTAATCCTCATGGCTTTCTGTGGCTGGAATCTGGTTATGGTCTTCTTCCTTGTCCTCGGAATCATGGCTCATTTTATTGATATCCGCATGGGCGCAGGAGATTTCCTCTTTCTAGCTTCTTGTGCTCTCATCTTTAGCGCGACAGAGTTGCTCATCTTGATCCAGTTTGCTTCTGTGGCAGGGATTTTAGCCTTTCTTTCGCAAAAGAAAAAGGAAAGACTTCCTTTTGTGCCTTTCCTCTTACTTGCTGCGACTATAATAATTTTCTATCAGTTCTTATTAGTTTGTTGAATTGGGAACCCAAAGCTCAACTTCTGCATCCATGGGATTACCGTTTAAAAGTATTTCTAAGATAATTCCATCATTGTAAAGCGAGCTATATTCTCCCTCAAAAAAGTTATCCTCCAATTTATCAAACAAGAGTCTTGATTTATCACCACTGGCTGAGCTTACTAAATAATCTTTCTCTGGGACAAGAATGCTTTCGTAACCTGCCACAGCATTATTTGCCGCAACTCCTGCGTAGTATTGTATACCATCTTTATGAGGAACTATCAAAGCATAGCCTCTTTTATCTATGGAATGGGTCATCAATTTTCCTAGCATTCCTTCTTTAAATAACTGAGTATAGAATGCCGTTTTCTCTTTAGAATAGTGATGTTCATGAACTGTAGTTCCTTCTATCAAAATACTCTTGCCAACTAAGGTAAACGATGGTTTAGTTTGATGTTTCATTATATGAACTCCTTTCTTTATGGTATAATCATAACAAAAGTAATATGACAACTATCTGTCATATTTAAGGAGAGAATTATGAAAATCGACCGTCAAATGGGGATTATTTCTCATTTAGTAAATAAACGAAAAACAACAGCTAAAGAATTATCAGAACTTTTTAAAGTCAGCACACGAACTATTATGAGAGATATTGATGATTTATCTCTTGCAGGCATTCCTCTCTATGTAATGAAAGGAAAAAATGGAGGCATTTTTCTTATGGAAGACTTCCAAACTGACAAACCTCCCCTGACCCAATCCGAACAGCTTTCGATCGAATCTGGTTTAAAAAGCCGTTATCAAGTATTGGAAGATGCCTCTACTTTCAATGCTATATTGAAATTAAATGCTACCAATACATACTCTGATTTCGAAATTGATTTATCTCTATCTCAAGGGAACTTGGAAATACGAACTTTGATTTTTAAGTTATTGGAAGCTATCAGAGGTAGAGTAAAAATAAAATTTTCCTATATTAATTCACAAGGACTGGTGAGTCAAAAAAATTGTGAGCCTTACCGTATTGTCTATAAGGACCGGAGTTGGTATATGGATGCCTACGATACTGATAAAGCGCGTTTTTCTGTTTTTAAAGTTGCTAGAATTAGTGAACTTACTCTCTCCGATACTTTTTCAAAAAGACATTTTACACCACTTCCCTATGATGGTGGTGCTTGGATGAATGAAAACAAAGTACCTGTCATCCTGCATGTCCAGAAAATTGTTCTTGATCGATTTGTGGAACTCTTAGGCTATAATGCCATAAAACCTATTAATAGCGATATTTACGAGATTACTTATCCGTTATACGACAATGATTGGGGATACAATACCTTGCTTGCTTTTGGAAAATACATCACTGTTATATCTCCTAAGCATTTCCTGAAACATTTCACCAACTATATAGATACCATTCATAAGCAATACCCAAACTAATATTCAACTGTCATTCATGAACTTATACCCTCAAAAGAAAAAGGAAAGACTTCCTTTCGTGCCTTTCCTCTTACTTGCTGCTTGTGTGATTATTTTTGGTAAGCTACTGCTTGTTTGATAAAGTCCTCAATCGGCTCTCCTTGGTGGAGAGCTTTTACAATTTTCGAACCGACGATAACGCCATCTGATACCGCATTGAAGCGTTCTACGTCTTCTTGACTAGACACACCAAATCCTGTCAAGACTGGGATGTCAGCTACTTGATGCAATTGTGCCAGGTGCTTGTCCAAGTCTGCACGGTAATTTCCTGATTTCCCTGTTACCCCATTGATGGCAACGGCATAGACAAATCCCTCAGCTCCCTGGATTAACTCTTTTTGGCGCTCGAGTCCTGTGGTCAAACTAACTAGGGGAATCAAGGCGATATCTGTGTCTGCCAAAAAGGGCTCTACAAAGTTGGCATGCTCATGAGGCAGGTCTGGGATAATCAAGCCCTTAACTGCTGTATCTGCCAGATCTTTGACAAATTTCTCCACACCGTACTGAAAGAGGGGGTTGAAGTAGGTCATGATGACAAGCGGAACTTCTGTTTGAATGGTTTTCAAGGTTTCAACCAAAGCCTGGGTAGAAGTTCCATGAGCTAGACTGCGCAAGCCTGCTTCTTCGATTACAGGTCCATCTGCAACAGGGTCTGAAAAGGGAATACCCACTTCAATAGCAGAAACACCCAAATCTTCTAAAAAGTGGATTGTTTCACCAAGACCATCTAATCCTTTCTCATGGTCCCCAGCCATGATATAGGGAACGAAAATTCCTTTTCCTGCTGCTTTGATAGCGTTCAATTTTTCTGTTAGTGTCTTAGACATGGGCTTCTCCCTTCTTTGCTGCATCTGCTTCCAAGCGGTCTTTGACTTGAACCACATCCTTGTCCCCACGACCAGATAGGCAGACAATCATAGACTTGTCTGGACCAAGTTCTTTGGCTAATTTCACTGCAAAGGCAATGGCATGGCTAGATTCCAAGGCTGGGATAATCCCTTCCACGCGAGACAAGAGTTGGAATCCTTCCAAGGCTTCCTCGTCAGTCACAGGAACATAGCTGGCACGTTTGATATCGTGGTAGTGAGAATGTTCTGGACCGATACCAGGATAGTCCAAACCTGCTGAGATAGAGAAAGCTTCAAGAATTTGCCCATGTGCATCTTGGAGCACATCCATAAGCGAACCGTGGAGAACACCTGGGCGACCCTTGGTCAAGGTAGCTGCGTGGTGCTCCGTATCCACACCAAGCCCTGCTGCTTCAGCCCCATACATTGCTACTGACTCATCTTCTACAAATGGATGGAAGAGACCGATAGCATTAGAACCACCACCAACACAGGCTACTAGGGCATCTGGTAAATCTTGACCTGTCAAGTCACGGTACTGTTGTTTAGCCTCTCGACCGATGACACTTTGGAAGTCACGAACGATTTCTGGGAAAGGATGAGGCCCCAAGGCAGAACCAAGGATATAGTGGGTGTCATCGATGTTAGCTACCCATGAACGAAGGGCTGCATTAACTGCATCCTTGAGCACGCGCGAACCATCTGTCACGGCCTCAACCTTAGCTCCCAAAAGCTCCATACGGAAGACATTAAGGGCTTGGCGTTTAACATCTTCCTCACCCATATAGATGGTACATTCCATGTTAAAGAGAGCTGCAGCAGTTGCAGTTGCCACACCGTGCTGACCAGCACCCGTTTCAGCGATAATTTTCTTTTTACCCATGCGTTTAGCCAGAAGAACTTGTCCCAAGGCATTGTTAATCTTGTGAGCCCCTGTATGGTTGAGGTCTTCCCGCTTGAGATAAATCTTAGCTCCACCGATATGCTGGGTCAAGTTTTTTGCGTAGTAAAGAGGAGTTTCACGTCCTACGTACTGACGTAAGAGCTGGTTTAATTCCTCTTGGAAACTTGGATCCGCCTGACTTTCACGATAAGCTTTTTCCAACTCCAAAACTGCTGTCATCAATGTTTCTGGGACAAAACGTCCGCCGAATTTTCCGTAAAATCCTTCTTTATTTGGTTCTTGATATGCCATGCTTTACCCTCTCTATAAATCTTCTAATCTTTTCATGATCTTTTTGTCCATCCGTCTCCACTCCACTTGATACATCTACTGCATAGGGAGTAAAGTGTTGAATTGCTTTTGCTACATTGTCTGCCTTAAGCCCACCTGCGATAAAGAAGGGCTGAGCTAGTCCTGTCGTATCCAGTTGACCCCAGTCAAAGGTCTGGCCACTCCCAGCAACAGGGGCATCAAAGAGTAGATAATCTGCCTGAGAATTAGGCACAAGCCCCTCTCTATCCACTTGCACAGCCTGAATACTGCTACAAGGCAAATCTTCAAACAACTCATCTGCTACCTGACCGTGAACTTGAACCAAGTCCAGACCAACTTTTTCAATCGCTTCTAGCAATTCTGCCCGACTTGGTGAAACAAATACACCAACCTTTTTAACGTTGACAGGAATGAGCTTTGCCAGCTCAGCAGCCTGTCCTAAGGTCACCTGTCTCTTACTAGGAGCGAAGACAAAACCGATGTAATCCGCCCCTGCTGAAACGGCTGTTTCCACCGCTTCTTTGGTTGATAATCCACAAATCTTAACCTTTGTCAATTTGCAACTCCTTGATTCTCTGGGCTACATCCTCCGCCTGCATCAGAGCTGTCCCTACTAAAATTCCGTTAAAGGATGATGCTAGTCCTTCCGCATCCTGCTCTGTGAAAATAGCAGATTCAGAAATGTAATAGTGACCTTTCTTAAAGTGCTGGGCCAAGTCTACACTGGTCTGCAAATCGACTTCAAAGGTGGTCAAGTTGCGGTTATTGACCCCGATAATCTCCGCTCCAAGTCTGTGGGCTACTTCTAGTTCAGCTAGATTGTGAGTCTCTACCAAGACTTCCAGACCAAGCTCTGTAGCATAGTCATACAGTTCCTTGAGGCGTTCTTCTGACAAGGCCGCGACGATGAGCAAGATAACTGTCGCACCTGCATTACGAGCGCGGATAATTTGCTTTTCATCGATGATAAAGTCCTTGTTGAGCGTCGGAATCTGCACCTGACTGGAAATCTCCCGCAGATAATCCAAATGTCCTTTAAAGAAAATCTCATCTGTCAAAACCGAAATCATCACTGCTCCATTTGCTTCATAAGTCTGGGCCTGTTGCACAATATCCACATCGAGATTGATATCTCCCAGACTAGGGCTAGCTTTCTTGACTTCTGCAATCACCTGCAAGCGGTCTTGATGATTCTTCAAAAATTCTGCCAAGCGATAGGTCTGGCGCAAGGGCTGGATTTGCTCCAGCTCCATTTGCTCGACTTCACGCGCCTTCTGCTCCAAAATTCGTGCTAAAAATTCCTGACTCATTTTTGGTACTCCTGTAACAGTCTGAGTTTTTCAAGGGCCTTGCCACTAGCAATCACTTGACGAGCCAAGGCAACTCCTTCCTTGATACTAGCTACCTTACCATTAGCATAGAAACCAAGGCCAGCATTTAAAACTGTCGTTTCCAAGAATGGACTTGGTTCGTTTTGAAGAACACTAAGCAAAATCTCTGCATTTTCCTGAGCATTACCTCCACGGATATCTTCAATAGCGTAGCGTTCCATCCCCAAATCCTCTGGAGTGAAGCTTGACAAGGTGATTTCGCCATTTTCAAGAAGAGCAATCTTGGTTGTTCCGTTCAAGCCAGCTTCATCCAGCCCTTCTGGTCCAGCAACCACGATGGCACGTTTACGACCCATATTTTTCAAAACCTGAGCAGTGCTTTCTAGAAGTTCTGGACGACTAATACCAAGCAACTGTGTTTCCAAGGCCATTGGGTGAATCAGTGGACCAGTCAAGTTCATGATCGTTGGAATTCCTAGTTCTAAACGAGCTGGCATGATGTATTTCATAGCTGGGTGCATATTTTTAGCAAAGAGAAAGACGATGCCAGTTTTATCAAAAACCTTACCTAGTTCAGCTGGTTTGAGGTCAAGATTGATGCCCAATGCTTGAAGGACATCTGCCGAACCCGATTTAGAAGAAATCGAACGGTTACCGTGCTTAGCCATGTGAATGCCACCACCAGCCAAGACAAAGGCCGCAGTTGTTGAAATGTTAAAGCTGAAAGACTTGTCCCCACCTGTACCACAGTTGTCCATTGCATCATGTATCTCAGTTGGAATGTGTTGGGCATGCCCTCTCATGACTTGTGCAATGGCTGTGCGCTCTTCCGGTGTTTCCCCCTTCATCTTAAGAGCTAAAAGGAGAGAAGCAATCTGCGCTTCGGTTACACGCCCAGTTACGATACGCTCAATGACGTCCGTCATTTCCACACCTGATAAATGTTCAAATTTTGCTAGTTTTTCAATAATCTCTTTCATCCTAGTTTCCTCACTTTACAACCTTCTCGATAAAATTCCGAATAGAAGACAAGCCATCTGGCGTTCCGATACTTTCTGGATGGTACTGGAAGCCATAAATCGGCAGGCTTTTGTGTTGAATTCCCATAATAGCTTGGTCATCAATCGAACGAGCTGTCACTTCAAACTCTTCTGGCATTTCTTCAATCAAAATACTGTGATAACGCATGACTGGACGACCATCCTCAATGCCTTGATAGAGAACAGATGGCGCTTCAAAGCTGATATAGCTCTGTTTCCCATGCATGACTTTTGGAGCCAAGCCTAGCTTCCCACCAAAGACTTCTGCGATAGCTTGATGACCCAAACAAATCCCTAGAATTGGCTTCTTACCTGCAAAGTCACGAATCATGTCTTCCATCTTTCCAGCATCAACTGGCCAACCAGGACCAGGAGAAAAGACCAGACCATCTGCTTTTTCAGCTTCTTCATACAGCTTGGGATCATCATTTCTCAAGACCTGCACTTCTGCAAAATTCCCGATGTATTGCGCCAAGTTATAGGTAAAAGAATCATAGTTGTCAATCAATAAAATCATGGTCTTAGTTCTCCAATTCTAGTCATAGATTTTGCCTTGTTAATGGTTTCTTGGTATTCGTTTTTTGCGATAGAGTCGTAGACAATCCCTGCCCCAGCCTGCACATAAGCTGTTTGATTTTTGAGAATCATAGTTCGGATGGCAATGGCGAAGTCCATATCACCCGTCGCAGACAAGTAGCCGATTGCTCCTGCATATACGCCTCGTTTTTCCGTTTCTAGTTCATAGATGCGTCTCATGGCCCGAATCTTTGGTGCTCCTGAAACTGTTCCAGCTGGAAGTGTAGATTTCAAAGCATCCATGGCTGTTAATTCTGGAAGCAAACGCCCTTTCACCACGCTGGTCAAATGCATGACATAGCGGAAAAGCTCCACTTCCATATACTTGGTAACTTGGACACTGGCTGTTTCAGAGATGCGACCAATATCGTTACGCCCCAAGTCTACCAACATCCGATGTTCTGCTGTTTCCTTCTCATCAGAAAGCAGGTCTGTCGCCAAGGCCTTGTCCTCTTCATCCGTAGCCCCTCTTGGTCGCGTACCTGCAATCGGATTAGTTGTCACGATGCCATTTTTAACTGAAACCAAACTTTCTGGACTGGCACCGATGATTTGATAATCCCCAAAATCATAGAAATAGAGATAATTAGATGGATTGGTCACGCGAAGATTTCTGTAAAAGTCAAATGGATTACCAGTAACCTCTGCTGAGAAGCGCTGACTGAGTACGCATTGGAACATGTCTCCATTGCGAATCAAGTCACGAGCTGTTTCCACCATTTGCTCAAACTTCTGAGAAGCGATGTGGGGCTTGAAGTCCAGCGGTGATAAATCCAAATCTTCAAATTCATTTGAAGCAGGGATGCGTAATTCCTCAAGCACTTGGTTCAAGGCTTTTTCCAAATCCTCTTGACTGCGATCGCTATATAGAGCATCCTCAATGACATGGATTTTTTCCTTCTTATGGTCAAAGACCATATAACTCTCATAGACAAAGAAATGCATGTCTGGCGTCCCAATGGTATCCTCAGGGATTTGGCAAATTTCTTCATAAAGAGAAATCATATCGTAACCGACAAAGCCAATAGCTCCCCCACCAAAAGGGAGGTCTGAATGGTGCTGGCTCTTATGAGTCACATCATAAAGGAAATCCAAAGGATCCCGATCAATCACTTGCCCATTTTGATAGAGGACTCCATTTTCAAACTGAATCTCAAAAACAGGATTATAGGCTAGGATAGAAAAACGAGCGGTTTCCTTGTCTCTCGGAATACTTTCTAAGATCACCTTGTGTTGCCCCTTTAGGCGCATATAAGCCAAGATTGGTGATAAGACATCTCCATGAATGATTCGTTCCATTGTAATTTCCCTTTCAGTTTCTTATTTTTAATTTTTTGTCTTTTTTCTATTTCCCTTAAATAGTGCGGACGGGAGGTAAAATTATCCAGTGGATGATTTTAGAAAACCATAAAATGAAAGACCTAATTTTCGAGCTCCTCGCTCATTCATTTCTAGGCTCAAGCTAAAATAGTTCCCCGAACTATTTTACTCTCAAAAATTCCGTTCTAGAGAAGCATCTTTGCTTCTCTAGAATACCACTATGGCGGGAAATAGCGTTTCAATGCTCACTTCGTTTGCAAATATTTTATAGAAATCTATCTATTGATGAAGCATAATTTAAAACTGATGACCATATCTACGATAAATATATAAAAATCCCCACGCAAAATAACTTGCGTGAGGACGAAATTCGCGGTGCCACCTCAATTATAGGATTTCTCCTATCTCTCATTCCTGTCTCAGAACTTTCCTGTAACAGGCTGTGCGATAAAGGGCACTCCCTTGAGAATTATGTTTTCTTCTCTCGTTTCAGATGGACCCAACCTTACAGCTTTCTCTGCTTGTTTCCAGCAACCACAAGCTCTCTGGGAAAGAAAGTACTGTAATTTTTCCATCTCTTATTTCTTAGCTTCTAGGTAGTCTGCAATCGCAGCTACGTCCTTGTCTCCACGACCAGAGACATTGATGATGATAATGTCATCTTTACTTAGTTTCGGTGCACGTTTAACCGCTTCTGCGATGGCGTGCGAACTTTCAATCGCTGGGATAATCCCTTCTGTCTTACTAAGAAGGAGCAAGGCTTGAACAGCTTCTTCGTCTGTCGCTGCCACATATTCCACGCGACCTGAATCTTTAAAGTAGGCGTGTTCTGGGCCAACCCCTGGATAGTCCAAACCAGCTGAGATAGAGTAAACTGGCGCCAGCTCTCCGTCTTCCTTAAAGACTGCATAGGTCTTCATACCATCGACAATTCCGACACTACCCTTTGTCATAGTGGCTGCATGCTTGTCTGTGTCAAGTCCGTGACCGGCAGCTTCGACCCCAACCAATTTGACTTCTTCATCAGCCACATACTGTGAAAAAGCACCGATAGCATTGGAACCACCACCTACACAGGCAATGACGTAGTCTGGTAAACGGCCTTCTTTTTCCAAGATTTGACGACGAGATTCTTCACTGATGACCTTTTGAAACTCATGGACAATAGTAGGATAAGGGTGAGGTCCCACAGCCGATCCCAAAACATAGAAGGCTTCAAGGTCATTCATCCATGCTCCAAAGGCTGCATCGACCGCATCCTTGAGAGTTCGTGTCCCCGTTTCAACCGCGTGAACAGTTGCTCCCATCATCTCCATGCGGAAAACATTGAGACGTTGACGCTCCACATCTTCTGCCCCCATGTAGACATCACAAGCCATACCAAACTTAGCTGCAGCTGCTGCTGTCGCAACACCGTGCTGACCAGCTCCTGTTTCCGCAATCACTCGTTTTTTGCCCATACGTTTGGCAAGAAGAATTTGTCCTAAAACGTTGTTAAGTTTGTGAGAACCAAGGTGGTTAAGATCTTCGCGCTTGAGATAAATCTTAGCGCCACCTAAGTGATCTGTCAAACTTTCCGCAAAATAAAGCGGTGTTTCACGACCTGAATAATCCTTCAAGTAATGGCGAAATTCTGCCAAAAACTCTGGATCATCCTTGTATTTGTCAAATGTCATTTCCAACTCATCCAACAAAGCCTGAATCGGCTCCGGTACAAAACTACCACCAAATTGTCCAAAATAACCTTTAGTTGTCATAAATTTTTCCTCTTTCCATATTAATTCGGCTTTTTGTTTGCTTTTAGTAGTAGGCAAGGAGCTGCAGATAGAACTCAATACTCTTCGAAAATCCAATTCAAACTACGTCAGCGTCGCCTTGCCGTACTCAAGTACAGCCTGCGGCTAGCTTCCTAGTTTGCTCTTTGATTTTCATTGAGTATAAGTTCATCAAAGCGACTTAACGTCCTAATAAAAAAAACAAAATGACCGAAAGAAAAAAGCCCACACACGGAATCTATTTCCGTGTGAGGGCGTTGGTAACGCGGTGCCACCTCAATTATAAAGGGACTATTCCCCTTTACATCTCTGCCTTGTCTAACAACAAGTTGCACTGTAAGGTGTGCGCACCGAATTTTCATTGTTTCAAATTCATTTTTAAAATCAGCCCACTTTCACTACTTCCAACCACCTGTTCACAATCACCACAGGCTCCCTGAAGATCAAAAATAGTTACTTTTCTGATTTGTTGAGAATATTATATGCTATTGTCCGCTTTTTGTCAAGATTTTTTATTATTTTTTTCCAGAACCGAGGATTTCTTCAGAAATTCTCACCAAAGTCTGAACGATGTAATCAACTTCTTCATCGCTTAATTTTGTATGAAGAGGAAGCGTAATTTCATTTTCAAAGAAGGCATAGGCTCTTGGATAATCTGCCATATCAAAGCCAAGATTCTTATAGGCTGTCAAGAGCGGAAGCGGTTTATAGTGTACATTACTTGCAATTCCTGCTTTGGCCAATTCTTGGATGATAAGGTTGCGTTCTTCTAAACTTGCTCCTTCTACATGGGTGATGTAGAGGTGGCGTGAAGATTCAACAGTATCAGTCTTGTGTGCAAGTGGGTGAATACGAGTACCTGCAAAACCACGATCATAACGATCCACGATGTCCTTACGACGTTGTAGCAACCCAGAGTAACGGTCCAATTGTACCAAACCAATCGAAGCCATGATATCCGTCATATTGCACTTGTAGGCCGGTGTAACGATATCGTATTCCCATGAACCCAGTTGCATCTTGGCAAGGGCATCCTTTGTTTGACCGTGAAGGGAAAGGATTTGGAACTCCTTGTACATCTCTTCGTCGTCAATCGCTGGATTTGCTTTCCAAGTCGCACTTCCTCCCTCAGCAGTTGTAAAGTTCTTAACGGCATGGAATGAGAAGGAAGTAAAGTCAGCGATAGATCCAGCTGGTTGCCCTTTGTAAGTAGATCCCAAAGCATGGGCACTATCAGAAACAATCACGATACGGTTAAAGGCCTTTTGCCACTTGCTAGTAGCTGTAAAGAGGTCCCGTTTCTTCTCCACAACTTGGAACAAACGGTCATAGTCGCACACAATCCCTGCAAGCTCTACTGGGATGATAACCTTAGTTTTCTCAGTGATAGCTTGCTCAAGTAGGTCATAGTCCATCTCAAACGTATCTGCTTGGATATCCACCATGACAGGTGTCGCTCCTACGTGTGTGATGACACTGCAAGAAGCTGTATAAGTCATAGCTGGAACGATGACCTCATCACCAGGTCCCACTTCCAAAACACGCAAAATCAACTCAAGAGCGGCAGTCGCAGAGTTAAGGCAGACAGTCTTAGGTGTCTGTGTGTATTGAGATAAGCGACGCTCTAGTTCTTTTGTCTTCGGACCTGTTGTGATCCAACCAGAACGAAGGGTATCCGCTACTTCAGCAATTTCAGCTTCGGTAATATCGGGTGGTGAAAATGGAATATTGTAATTTGGCATTGATTTGCTCCTTTTATCTGTACTCATTTTCTTATGACTACTTTATTTTAGCACTTCAAACACGGTTTGAAACATGATTTTGATGTCTCCAAGGAAACGAAACTCTCGGAGATAGGCGAGATTATAGCGCATCTTTTCAGGAAGAACATGCTCTACATAGGCCTGGTCAACCGACAGACCTTTCTCTGTCATCTGACTGATGATCGTGTCCTCATCCTTGTAGTTGATGCTGGCTGGAGAGGTGATTCCTGCTGGCAAGAGCAAGGTCGCCATCATTTCAGGACTATACTGCTCGGTGTAACGTGGCACCTCAGGTCTTGTGCCTACAAAGGACATTTCGCCTTTAAGGACATTGACCAACTGAGGCAGTTCATCCAAGCGCACACGGCGAATGAAATTTCCCACCTTGGTAATGCGACTATCGTTAGCAGAAGTCACCAGACTTCCTTTTTTATCCGCATCCGTTACCATAGTACGGAACTTCCAAATCTTGAACGGACGGTTATACTGGGTCACGCGCTCTTGCTTGTAAATGACTGGTCCCTTGCTATCCAACTTGATCCAAATGCTCAAGATAAGAAAGACGGGAGAAGTCAAAAGTAGCAAAAACAAGGCCAAAACCCAATCCAGGCAACGCTTAAAAATCAGCGAACCCTTCCTTTTAGAGACAAGCTGGTAGTAAGACTCAACCTCGCTTGATTGCATTTCCACGGGCAAGTCTTCCCATTTCAGCATGCTGTTTCTCCTTTGTTTTTATTATACTATTTGTCAACATTTTTCATTATACCACAAAATGGAAGAGGCGGTGCAAGAAATCTGTAATTTAAAGGAATTCTTCTTTAGGTAAGAGCCCCTGCCTGCAAGCTATACATCTTGTGATAGGTTCCTCCCAAGTCCAAGAGTTCCTCATGGGTTCCACTCTCAATGATGCGCCCCTTGTCCAAAACGTAGATGCAGTTGGCATCTTGAATAGTTGAAAGACGATGAGCGATGGCAATGGTTGTCCGTCCTTTTCTCATTTTAGCCAGAGAATCCTGAACCAGACTTTCTGTCTCCGAGTCAATATTGGCTGTCGCTTCATCCAAAATCAAGATTTTAGGCTGACTTGCGACTGTTCTGGCAAAGGCAAGAAGCTGACGCTGTCCAGTAGAAAAGCTCGAACCACGCTCAGACACAGGTGCATCATAACCCTGCGGAAGGTCCTGAATAAAGGAATCTGCATCCACAAAGGCAGCCGCAGCCTGGACTTCTTCATCACTAAGATCTTGATACATGGCGATATTGGACTTGATAGTCCCGTGATAAAGGAAGGGATCCTGTAAGACCAAACCGATGTTTTTTCTCAACTCTTCCTGACTGTAGTTCCTGATATCCACATCATCCAAGAGAACGCGGCCTGACTGAAATTCATAAAAGCGCATGAGGACATTGATAATGGAAGATTTCCCAGAACCTGTATGACCTACAAAGGCAATGGTTTCGCCCTTGTTAACTGAAAAGGAAATATCATCCAGAATCGGATGTTTGCCATCATATGAGAAACACACATGTTCAAAACGGATATTGCCTTCTTTGACTTTAGCTTTCCCATCTTTTTGAAGAGGCTCATAGGTCGTTTCGTCAATCAAGGCAAAGACACGACCTGCAGATACCATGGACGTTTGAAGGGTTGAAAAGTTTTGCGTTACCTCAATCAGGGGATCAAAGAGACGGTTGATGTACTGGATAAAGGCATACATGGTTCCGGCCGTTATCCCGATAGACAGACCACGGTAACCAAAGTAAGCCATCAAAACGGCGTAGCCTAGGAGTTTCAGCAAACTCATGGCAGGACGCAAAAAGAGGGCATCCAAGGCTACAGATCGGTTGGCATAGACCAAGTGTTCTTGGTTGATTTCATCAAATTCTGCCTGCAGGCGCTTCTCTTGATTAAAGGCCTGGATAATCCTGATTCCCTCGATATTCTCTGCCAGCTTACTATTGATATCCGACAAGAGACTTCTGGTTTTTTCGATGATTTTCACTGACTTTTTCCGATAGAGATTGACCAAAAGGAAAATCAAGGGAAGAAAGAGCAAGACTAAAGCTGTCAAACGAAAATCCAGCACCAACATGGTATACAGGGTTGTCAGAAAGATGAAAACAGCTGAGATAAAGCTGGATAAAATTCCCGAAAACATGTCACTGATGGTCTCGGTATCATTGGTCAAACGAGAGACGATGGAACCTGCTGGCGTCTTGTCAAAATAAGACATGCCGAGTTTCTCCATATTGGCAAAGGCATCCCGACGAATATCTCTGACAATACTGTAGGAAACCCGCGCAAAGAGAAGATTGCCGATATACTGAACTAGAGTTTGTAGGATATAAAGACCATAGTAGACCAGCAAAACGGTCACAGCAAGTTGGTTGAGATTGCTGAGGTACTGGTCGATAAAGTGGGAAGCTACAAGGGGAATGACACTTTTAATGACCGTCGTCGCGAGGAGAAAACTGAGTGCCAAAAAGGTCAGGAGGCCATAGGGCTTGAGATAAGACATCAAGCGCTTCAATACAACCCATTGTTCTTTCTTATTCTGCATCTTCTTCTCCTTTCATTTCCAATTGCTGAGACTGGTAGGTTTGGGCATACCAGCCATCTAAAGCTAGCAGGTCTTCGTGTGTACCGCGTTCTATGATTTGGCCATTTTGCAGGACTAAAATCAAATCTGCATGGACGACTGCACTGAGACGATGGGCTGTGATAATGGTTGTCTTATTCTTCCGCGTCTCCTTGAGATTGTCGATAATCGCATACTCTGTCTTGGCATCCACGGCGGACAAGGAATCATCTAAAATTAAGATATCAGGGTCTAAAATCATAGCCCTACTCATAGCCAGACGTTGCTTTTGACCACCTGAGAGACTGACTCCCTTTTCACCGATCAGCGTATCAAATCCCTGAGGCATGTCCACAATATCTTTATAAACTTGAGCTAGTTTAGTCGCTTCCTCGACCGCTGAAAGGGGCAAATTAGGATTGCCGAAGCGGATATTGTCTAAGATAGAGGTCGCAAAGAGAAACTGATCTTGAGGGACATAGCCCATGAGACCACGAAGGTCTGTCAGACGATAATCACGAATATCGTGATCGTTTAGATAAATAGCTCCCTTATCCACATCGTATTCACGCAAGAGGAGCTTAATCAAGGACGTTTTCCCAGAGCCTGTCTGTCCGACCAAGCCTAGGGTTTGTCCTTTTTCTAAACTAAAGTGAATATCCGTCAGTGTCTCCTCATTTTCAAAGGCAAAGCTGTCAATAGCGTACTCCAAACGTCCATTTTCAATACCGTCCAGAGGAAACTCAGGGTCTTTTACAGGTGATTCCTGAGATAAAAGTTCCTCAATCCGTTGGTAAGAAACCTTGCCTCGCTGAGTGATATTAAAGAGGAAACCAATGGCCATAAGAGGCCAAACTAGCATATCCAAGTAGCTGATAAAGGTGACCAGATTCCCAACCGTGATTTGCCCTTTCTGAACCATCAAAGAGCCGACCAAGAGAGTTAAAACATAGGACGAACCAACAAACAAGAGAACCATGGGGTCAAAGAGACTATCGTATTTCATGGTTTGGAGATTCTTTTGGAAGGTCAATTCATTGACTGTCTGAAAGGACATCAACTCGTCCGCCTGATACCCGAAAGACTTGGTCACTTTAATACCTGATACAGACTCCTGCACCTTATTATTGAGTTCAGAAAAGGCAGCCTGTGATTCACCAAAGGCCTTGTGGGTCTTTCTCCCTAGACGACTAGTCGCATAAGCCATGAAAGGCAGGGGAAGAATAGCAACAAGAGTCATCTGCCAAGAAATGCTAAAAAGCATGGTCAGCAAAGTCACCAGCGCCGTGATGGAAGCATCCACCGCAGACATAACACCGCCGCCTGCCAGACGGGTTAAGGCATTGATATCATTTGTAGCGTGTGCCATCAGGTCTCCCGTTCGATAGGTCTGATAAAAGGCTGGAGACATTTTTGTGAAATGCTCAAATAAGCGAGACCGCATAATCTGCCCCAAACGGTAGGAGGTTCCGAGGATATACATACGCCAAACATAGCGCAGATAATACATCCCAAAGGCTGCAAGGAGCAAGTAAAATAGGTCAAGAAGAAGGTCCTGCTGGGTTAATTGCTCCGATGTGATGGCATCAATGACCCGCCCCATAACCATAGGGGGAATGAGATTGAGGACGGAAACCAAGACCAGAGCCACAATCCCGACTAAATAACGGCGTTTTTCTAACTTGAAAAACCACCAAAGTTTTTGAATAATGGACATAACATCCCTTTCTGATTGCAAATAGAAACCTGAGGCCAAGACCCCAGGTTTTTCTTATTCATAGGTTACAACTGTGACGGCACCCTTGTCATACTCAGCGATAAAGATATTGGCCACATTGTCATGTCCTTGTTTGCTTAGATTATCAAGCAGCCACTCTTCGCTACGGCCAATCGATTCCAAAACATCGACTTGGATCACACCGTCAGTCACAACTGGATACTTAGGATTTTCATCTCCTATTTGGACCACGATGAGTTGGCCATTTTGCTCCTGCACAGCGCATTTGACCTGTTTCATCTGGAAAATCCCTTGGCTACGAAGTTTGAGAGCAACTTCTGCTGCAGACAAACCAACTGAACGACAGGCTTCTGGGTCAATCTGCCCATTTTTGATAAGGAGAGTTGGTTTTCCATCAATCAAGCGTTTGACAAAACGAACATTGTTATTGAGCCACTTGAGGGTCAAGACCAAAATCGTCCACATCATCAAAATCACTGCGTACTGCAGAATACTGATTGAACTATTGTAAATCACCCCACCGATGATACCACCAAGAACATAGTTCTGAATTTGGTCTATAGCAGAGTTAGGTGCTAGATTCCCCTTTCCTGTCACATTAATAACAAAAACAAGAGAGAAAAGACCCAGGGCCAGTTTGATTAAAATTTCCATATAATTGAGTGTCATTTGTTTACCTCCACCAATTCAATAGCGTCTGTTTGATGCAATTCTAATTTCTCTAAAAGATACTTGTCTGGTTGGCTCCCGTTCATGGCACGATAGAAATTTGAACCTACCTTGATAAGTGCTCCATCAGTGTCGGCAGAAGTATTGACATAAACTTCTGATTTATCCACCCCCAAGTCTTTGGAAACAACCTCTATGAAATGAAGGGAAGTTTGAAATTGGTTGTTAGAGGCTTGATTGGTCTGGTATTTTGAGATTGTCACCAAAAGCATGGCCACCAAGGTCAAGGCCAAAATCATGACCAATTCCCGAAACTTAGTCCCCTTTTTATCTCGATAGGCTTTAAAAGCAAAAAATCCTGTGATAGCTAGGAGAACAATTCCAAAGCCAATCATGATGCCATTTTGCTGACTGATTTGGCTAAGTACATAGTCATATGAGTAAAATTTCATTTATTTTCACTCCCTTTCATAAAATCATTCTTAATTATAAACGAAAGAGAGTGATTTTTCAAGCCATACGTTGGGGAAATAGACCTTTTTTTGGTATAATAAAATCTATAATCTGAATGAAAAAGGTAACTTTATGAAACTTATCTCATGGAATATTGATTCCCTAAACGCTGCCCTAACTAGTGACTCAGCTCGTGCCAAATTGTCCCAAGAAGTCCTACAAACCTTGGTCGCTGAAAATGCTGATATCATCGCTATCCAAGAAACCAAGCTTTCTGCCAAGGGTCCTACAAAGAAACACTTGGAAATTTTAGAGGAACTCTTCCCAGGTTACGAAAACACGTGGCGCTCTTCCCAAGAACCTGCCCGTAAAGGCTATGCTGGAACCATGTTCCTCTATAAGAAAGAACTTACGCCTACTATCAGCTTCCCAGAAATCGGTGCCCCTTCTACCATGGACTTGGAAGGCCGTATCATCACTCTAGAATTTGATGAATTTTTCGTAACCCAAGTTTACACTCCAAACGCTGGCGACGGTCTCAAACGCTTGGAAGAACGTCAAGTCTGGGATGTCAAATATGCGGAGTATTTGGCTGAACTAGACAAAGAAAAACCAGTCCTTGCGACCGGTGACTACAACGTAGCCCACAATGAAATCGACCTTGCAAATCCTGCTAGCAACCGCCGTTCACCTGGATTTACCGACGAGGAACGTGCTGGATTTACCAACCTCTTGGCAACTGGATTTACGGATACCTTCCGCCACATTCACGGCGATGTTCCAGAACGCTACACTTGGTGGGCACAACGCAGCAAGACTTCTAAAATCAACAATACAGGCTGGAGAATAGACTACTGGCTCACTAGCAACCGCGTGGCTGACAAGGTGACCAAGTCTGACATGATTGACTCGGGTGCGCGTCAAGACCATACGCCGATTGTATTGGAAATTGAACTCTAAGGAGAAAGCTAATGGACTATCAAGCTGTCATTCCTGAATTTGTAGTATCTGACCTCGAAAAGTCACGCCACTTCTACTGCGACTTGCTGGGATTTTCTGTCGAATACGAGCGTCCAGAGGAGAAATTTCTCTTCCTCTCGCTTGAAGACTGCCAACTTATGCTAGAAGAAGGCAGCACAGAAGAATTAGCCCAACTAACCTATCCTTTCGGGCGCGGTGTCAATATTTCCTTTGGTATTGAAGATGTCCCTCAGCTCCACCAAAAACTGCTGGAAGCTGACCATCCTATCCATCGTCCGCTGACAAAAAGAGAATTTCGAGTGGGAGATAGCTTTATTTACCCTCATGAATTTGCGATTTTGGATCCAGATGGTTATTTTCTAAGATTTAGCGAATAGAATAATCGAAGTCTACAATACTATCTAGCCTTGTAGGCTTTTTCGTTCGCTTTTATGATCTATTTGCTAACAAAATATTTGATTTATAAAGCTAATTGGTGTAAAATAAAAACATTGGCAGTAGCCTATTTAAAATTGAATATCATTTTACTTGTTTATGTCGTGAATTGGCACGACGTTTCTACAAGGTGCTGGAACACCTAACAATGAGTATGTCAGCTGAAGGTATGGTTTTGGCCATGCCTATTTTGGGGACTTGCTTAGGGAATTAAGTAGGTCCTTTTTTCTAGCCCTTTTTGAGACGATAAAGGCGATAGAAAAACACAAAAGAGTTTAGACTTTAGGAGGTCTTATGAAATTATTAGAAGAGCGCATCCTTCAGGATGGGCATATCTTGGGTGACAACATCCTCAAGGTAGATTCCTTTTTAACCCATCAAGTTGACTATCGTTTGATGCGGGAGATTGGTAAAGTTTTTGCGGAAAAATTCGCAACTGCTGGCATTACCAAGGTCGTAACCATTGAAGCGTCAGGTATTGCCCCAGCCGTTTTTACTGCCGAAGCTTTAAATGTTCCCATGATTTTCGCCAAGAAAGCTAAAAACATCACCATGAACGAAGGCATCTTAACTGCTGAGGTTTACTCCTTTACCAAGCAGGTGACCAGCACCGTTTCCATCGCTGGAAAATTCCTTTCACCAGAGGACAAGGTCTTGATTATCGATGATTTCCTAGCAAATGGACAAGCTGCCAAAGGCTTGATCCAAATCATCGAACAAGCCGGAGCAAAAGTTGAAGCGATTGGTATCGTGATTGAAAAATCTTTCCAAGATGGTCGTGATTTGCTTGAAAAAGCAGGGTATCCAGTCCTATCACTGGCCCGTTTGGATCGTTTCGAAAATGGTCAGGTCGTATTTAAGGAGGCAGATCTCTAATGCAAAAACAAGAAAAACACTCGCAAGCAGCTGTTCTTGGCTTGCAGCACTTACTAGCCATGTACTCAGGTTCTATCCTGGTTCCTATCATGATTGCGACAGCTCTTGGCTATTCAGCTGAGCAGTTGACCTACCTAATCTCCACAGATATCTTCATGTGTGGGGTGGCCACCTTCCTCCAACTCCAACTCAACAAATACTTTGGGATTGGACTACCAGTCGTTCTCGGGGTTGCCTTCCAATCCGTCGCTCCTTTAATTATGATTGGGCAGAGCCACGGTAGCGGGGCTATGTTTGGTGCCCTTATCGTTTCAGGGATTTATGTGGTTCTGATTTCAGGCATTTTCTCAAAAGTTGCCAATCTCTTCCCATCTATCGTAACAGGCTCTGTCATTACCACGATTGGTTTAACCTTGATTCCTGTCGCTATTGGAAATATGGGAAATAACGTTCCAGAGCCAACTGGTCAAAGTCTCTTGCTTGCAGCTATCACTGTTCTAATCATCCTCTTGATCAACATCTTTACCAAAGGATTTATCAAGTCTATCTCCATTTTGATTGGGTTGGTTGTTGGAACTGCCATTGCTGCTACCATGGGCTTGGTTGATTTCTCCCCTGTTGCAGCAGCACCGCTTGTCCATGTCCCAACTCCCCTCTACTTTGGGGTGCCAACCTTTGAAATCTCCTCTATTGTCATGATGTGTATCATCGCAACGGTGTCTATGGTTGAATCGACTGGTGTTTACCTAGCCTTGTCTGATATCACGAAAGACCCAATCGACAGCACGCGCCTGCGCAACGGTTACCGTGCAGAAGGTTTAGCCGTCCTTCTCGGAGGAATTTTTAACACCTTCCCTTATACAGGATTTTCACAAAACGTTGGGTTGGTTAAATTGTCAGGTATCAAGACTCGCCTGCCAATCTACTACGCGGCTGGTTTCCTAGTCCTCCTTGGACTCCTTCCTAAGTTTGGTGCCCTCGCCCAAATCATTCCAAGCCCTGTCCTTGGAGGGGCCATGCTAGTGATGTTTGGCTTTGTTTCCCTTCAAGGGATGCAAATCCTTGCTCGTGTTGACTTTGCTAACAATGAACATAATTTCCTTATCGCAGCTGTTTCAATCGCTGCAGGTGTCGGACTCAATAACAGTAATCTCTTTGTCAGCATGCCGACAGCCTTCCAAATGTTCTTCTCAAACGGAATCGTCGTAGCCAGCCTACTGGCCATTGTACTCAATGCCGTATTAAATCGGAAAAAGAAATAAAAAAGAGGTGTAGACCTCTTTTTTGTGTGACAAAATAAAAACATCTACTCATATATGCTAGTCTCATAGTCCTGAAAATCATCTGCATCAAGAACTATTTCACCATTCTTATACTTTTCTCTTACAATACGTTCAGCTTCATACTTATCTTCAGCTTCTATACTCACTAAACGGGTTAGAGTTTCAGTAATTTCTATAGTATACTTTTTCATCTTAAGTTTCTCTCCAATAACTCACTTATTAGCAATAATCTATGTTTTGGGCTTTCCAACCACTCTGGTAATTCATCTCCATATTCCCAGCTATATTTTTTATTCAATAAAGAAAGTTGTTTCTCATCACCAAACTCCATATTTTCAGATAACCACCTCACACAATCAGGGTCTGATAAAGTATAAACCATTACACATAAGTTTTCATAATTACTCTCTGTTTCATAATCAGGCCAGATGACTTTTAAGAAATCATACACCTCTTCTGATGCAACAAGTTGTTTCGTTTTCATAATTTCCGATACTTTCCTCTACCTTTAAATTCTATTATTTCTTTGTCTCTTAATATTTGAAGCTGTTGCCTAATCTTTTCTTTGATATGGTTGTTCTTAACAAAGATATTTTTTAGGTCACTTTCAAAACGATACATATCTTCAAGGGTAAATTCTGAACCCTCTATCTTATCTATACAATTTAGAATTTCTATTGTCCAACCTCTTACTGAAAGAGAGTTCTTCCTTAAAAATAAACTTTGCTTAAATTCTTTTGTAACTTTTTCTGGATCCCTAACTTGCCCATTTTGCACGAGAAATATTCTTCCTTTGGAAGGTACTTGTGATAAATCTATGTTACAACCAATCCAACCGGCGCGTCTAGAAGTCGGTGCAAGTGGTTTTCTTTGAATAATCGATTTCGGTGTGACAAATTGCTTCGGAAGGACAAGAAAGTTATTTACCTCAAAATTTTTTGTGTAAGTTAAAAAAAAGAAATTAGGATTATTATCTGCCTGCACACGCTCCATCATCGTTGCATAAGCACCATCATTGATTGTTGATGAAAAATTCCCTTTCTTACTTTTTAGTTCAAACTCCTCGCTACAATGATTACAGAAAAAATCTGCTACAGGCCTATTATTTTCAAAATGATTTAAGGGATTGTTCCCACAATTAGGACAATAAGACTGACGATAAACCCAATCTTCCGTTAGAATACGAGCCTTTTGGCTATTACTTTTATAGTTTTCTACTAATTCTAAATTAAATTGTAATTCCATTCAAAAATTCCTCACTAATATGAGAATTCACTCGATATAAGCAATTAAAATATACTATAACTAGTATACCACATATACGTACCCATTACCCCTGTATTTCACCACTCTCTTTTATATTTCCTTCTAACCTATTTCATAAATTAAAAATGAGTAGGCTATATTTGTCCTACTCATCTATCTCTATATTCTTACCTGTCTCTCATCTGACCGCTGGCCTGTGACAAACATGGTAAAGGTTGCCTTACAGACATTCTTACCCTCTTGATTGCTGATATCTACATCCACGACACAGGTTGTACGGCCTTGATGGACACATTCTCCTTTTATGGTCAACACATCATCGCGTTTCCCTGCCTTGAGGTAGTTGATGGAGGATTGGAGCGTCACTACGTCTAGTCCTAGCGAGATGAGCACCAAACCACTGATCTGGTCACAAAGGGTGAAGAGATAGCCACCATGGGCATTGCCATAGTAGTTGAGCGACGAGTCCACTACTTTGGTCGTCACCTCAACGTGGCCATCTTTCATCTCTTTAATTTCATAATTTTCAAAAGCTGATATAGCGTCAAAATGAAAATCTTTCATATTTTCCTCCTAAATTTCAAACACTATATCATACTACTACTTTTTACAAGACTAGGCAAGAATTATTCACTAGTCTGGTAAAATTCCAACCTGATTAACAAAGCGCATAAAGGATGCTTGTCCCTGTTCCGTTTGCTTGTAGACTCCTGCATCCTCAAGTACACGAGCAAAGATAGCACCCACAGAGTCCTTAACGATTTCAAGGGCTTTTTCTTTATCCGTCAGATCTGAATGTTGGACTTTGAGTTGGTCTGCCCATTCCTGATGATAAGCGGCAACTGAGACATCTTCTCCCACTAGGTAGTTAGCGACTTGCTCCACTTCTGCTTTCAGGCGTGGTGGCAAAATAGCCAAGCCCATGACCTCAATCAAGCCGATATTTTCCTTCTTGATATGTTGGACATCCTTGTGGGGATGATAGATGCCATCCGGATGCTCTGCCGAAGTCTGATTGTCCCGCAAGACCAAGTCCAATTCAAACTGTCCATCACGCTTACGCGCAATGGGTGTAATGGTGTGATGCGGTATCCCGTCTGTCTCTGCCAAAATTTGCACTGCAGGATCTGAATACTGACGCCATTCCTGCAATATCTTATCAGCCAAGTTGATCAAATCTTCTTTTGAATCCGAGGTCAAACGTAGCACTGACATAGGCCACTTGACAATCCCAGCCTTGACCTGATCAAAACCAGCAAATCGGAAAGCCTTTTGCAAAGGAGCCAATTCCATAGGAAACACGTGACGGCCTCCTTGATAGTGGTCATGGGTGAGAATAGAGCCTCCCACGATTGGCAGGTCGGCATTAGAGCCTGCAAAATAGCCAGGAAACTGCTCTACAATAGCCAGCAGACGCTCAAAGCTCTGACGACTGATAGCCATGGGGCGATGCTGGCCGTCTAAGAAAATACAGTGCTCATTAAAATAAGCATAGGGCGAATACTGGAAGCCCCACTCCTGACCCGCCATTTCAAAACGGATAATGCGGTGATTGCTTCGAGCTGGATGGTTAACCCGACCATGGTAGCCTTCGTTCTCTAGACAGAGTTGACACTGTGGGTAATTGCTAGCTTGAACCAACTTAGCTGCCGCAATCTCTTTTGGATCCTTTTCAGGTTTAGACAGATTGATAGTAATCTCCAGTTCTCCGTAGTCTGATGGTACACGATAAGCGATATTCTTAGAAATAGCCTTGAGCTTGATGTAGTCATTTTTCTGGCTGAGCTGGTAAAAATCACCTATCGCCTGCTCAGGAGAGTGAGCATAGGTTGTCCAAAAGTCACGATTAACCTGACTTGGACAAGGAGTTACCAAGTCCATCAGTTCAGAACCGAGGATTTCACGCGCAGTCTGACTGTCCTCAATCGTCTCTAATCGAACTGCTTCCTCGACTAACTGGTCCTTAAGGTCAATCAACTCATCCAGATCAGTCTCAACTTCCAAAACACCTTCACCCACTCGTGCTAAGACACGATTGGTTAGGTAGATTCGATCCATTTCCTCAAATGAACTTTCAGCAATGACTTCCGTGATAAATGCATCTAGAACTCCTTGACTCATTGATTCTCCTTCTTACTTTCTAAATAATCTCTGACAGCATCTAAATCCTGAAAAACTTGTTCTGTTTTATTTAAGAAAGACTGTGCTGGCATTTTTAAGTCTGGAATACAAATAACTGGTATCCCAGCTCTATACGCTGCTTCAATCCCTGCTTCACTATCCTCTAGTACTAAGCAATTCTCTGGTAAAACATTCAAATCAATACAGGCCTTTAAAAATATATCAGGGTAAGGTTTACTTCGCTTTACATCTTTTGCAAAAACTAGATGGTCAAATAGGGACAGTATCCCATTACTATCCAAAATCATTCTAGCTCTAGATTCAACACTTGAAGTTGCTAGAGCGATTGGAATACCTTCTCTTTGCAAAAAAGCAAGCAAATTTTTAGCACCTTTTTTTAAATTTACACCTTTGGCTAATATTCGAGCTTCCAGTTCATAAACTTTTTCCAAGGTTTGGTCAAAGTTCCAAGGTAAATCATAGTTATCTAAAAATCGTTGAACATTCTCCTCTTCCCTATGTCCACTGTATTCTCTAGAATATGTTTCTTCTGTGAAAGGAATTCCAAAATCTTTAAGCAATTCTTGATAAACTTTTAGAGAAATGATCTCAGTATCAGCTAATAAGCCATCTAAATCAAATATTACAGCGTCCATTTACTTCTCTCCTAGTCTAAAACGCGAGTGCCACCTGCAACTTCAGCGATATAGAAGCTTGGAGCATATCCAACGACTTCCTCATAGTGCTTGCCAACAGCTGCTTTAAAGGCCTCAACAGCATCTTTTCGCACCAAGGCAATGGCACAGCCACCAAATCCTGCCCCTGTCATACGAGCACCCAGAACACCTTCCTGAGCCCAAGCTGTGTGAACAAGGGTATCCAATTCCAAGCCAGTTACTTCATAGTCATGCTCCAAAGAAACGTGAGATGCATTCATCAAGCGACCAAAGGTTTCCAAATCACCTGCTTGAAGGGCTGCTTGAGCTTTAAGAGTACGTTGGTTTTCAAGCACAGCATGGCGAGCACGTTTTAAGCGATTTTCATCTTTAATCAGATAGCTGTATTGGTCAAAGGCCCACTCATCCAATTCACCCAAGGTCTGAATATCCAAGGCAACTTGCAATTCTTCCACAGCTTTTTCACACTCAGCACGGCGTTCATTGTACTTAGAGTCCGCCAGTTCACGACGTTTGTTGGTGTTCATGATAACAACGACATTGTCCTTCAAATCAAGTGGCACCAAGTCGTACTCCAAAGTGTTGGTATTCAGGTAAATGGCACGTTGGTCAGCACCCATACCGATGGCAAACTGGTCCATGATACCAGAGTTTACTCCGATAAAGTTGTTTTCTGTTTGTTTTCCGATTTTAACCAAATCCAAACGGTCTAGTTTTAAACCAAAGAGATGCTCTGCCACAACCCCTGTCAAGAGTTCCAAGGATGCTGAAGAGGACAAGCCTGCACCATTTGGGATATTCCCATAAACATAAAAATCAAACCCTTTGTCAATCACATGCCCAGCTTCTTGCAAGAAATGAAGAACCCCTTTTGGATAGTTGGTCCAGCTGTGCTCTTTTTCAAATTTGAGGTCAGCAAGAGGCACTTCGATGATACCCTTGTCCTCAAAGTTGGCTGAGTAGAAACGCAAAACTTGATCGTCACGCTTGCGAGCTGCACCATAAGTTCCCAAAGAAATAGCAGCTGGAAAAACGTGACCACCGTTGTAGTCCGTGTGTTCACCAATCAGATTGATACGACCTGGTGAAAAGAAAGTTTGGTCTGCTTCTTGACCAAAAACGGCAAGAAAATCTTTGCGAAGGGCTTCAGTAGTAAGATCTTGTGTCATATGATTTCTCCTTTGACTGTCCGTTAAGTCATCTTAACGTGTAATCGTTTTCTTCTATTGTATCCAAGGGATTTACCAAGGTCAATCCTTTTTACTAAACTTTTACTAAACTATCAGTAAAAATCAGAAAAATATGATATACTAACCTAAAAGGAGGAGGATTTATGGCTACCTTAAAAGACATCGCACAGCTAGCCTCTGTCTCTATTGCGACCGTATCTCGTGTCCTCAATCGCGACCAGAGCCTATCTGTCACAGAAGAAACCAGACACCGTATTTTAACCGTCGCGGAAGAGCTAGGCTATACTAAGCACCTCAAGACAGGCGAATCCCACAAACCAAAGCAAAAGATTGCCATTATCCAATGGGTCAGCGAACAAGGGGAGTTGGAAGATCTCTACTACTACCAGATTCGTCTCGGTATTGAAAAAAGAGCCCAAGAGTTGGACTATGATATCTTGCGCTATTTTAATGACCATCCTTTTACACTGAGCGAGGAAGTGATTGGCATTCTCTGCATCGGAAAATTTAGCCGAGCTCAGATTTCTGCCTTTGAAGAATACCAAAAACCTATAGTCTTTATAGACAGCGATACCCTCTCATTAGGTCATACCTGTATTATCACTGACTTTTACACTGCTGTGAAACAAGTTGTAGACCATTTCCTCAGCCAAGGTATGAACCGTATCGGAATTCTCACAGGTCTTGAAGAAACAACCGACCAGGAAGAAATAATCCAGGATAAGCGACAAGAAAATTTCAAAGACATTACCCAAGCAAATGGAATCTACCATGAAGAACTGGTTTTTCAGGGGAGCTTTACGGCCCAGTCTGGCTATGACTTGATGAAGGAGGCCATTCACAAGCTAGGAGAACAACTCCCACCAGCCTTTTTCGCAGCCAGCGATAGTTTGGCCATCGGCGCCCTCCGTGCCCTCCAAGAAGCTGGAATCAGCCTGCCAGACCGCGTCAGCCTCATTTCCTTTAACGACACTAGCCTAACCAAGCAGGTCTATCCTCCCCTCTCTAGTATCACGGTCTATACTGAGGAAATGGGCCGAGCAGGCATGGATATTCTTAATAAGGAAGTTCTACACGGTCGCAAAATCCCTAGCCTAACCATGCTAGGAACTAGACTGACTTTGAGAGAAAGCACTCTGCCATAACTCCACAAATTAAACATGACAAAAAATCCTAATAGAGAGTCTCACATCTCCATTAGGATTTTCTTTTTTAGTTCATCACAATCATAGACTTAATGGTCTTACGTTCGTCCATATCTTTATAAGCTTGATCAATATCTTCTAATTTATAGCTTGAAGTAAAGACGCGACCTGGATTGATATCACCATCCAGAACAGCTTTTAGTAATACTTGTTTGTTATAAGTTGTGACAGAAGCTGGACCACCGCCGATTATTGTATTTTGACCAAAGGTTGAGCCAATGGCACGATTTTCATAGTGCGGTACGCCAACAAAGCCTAAACGTCCACCATTGTGAAGCACTCCAAGGGCTTGATCTACGGCTGCTTCAGTCCCAACACATTCAAGGGCTGCATCTGCTCCACCTCCAAGGATTTCACGGACTTTGGCAATTCCCTCTTCACCACGTTCAGCCACAACAGCTGTCGCACCTGATTCCAGAGCCATCTTTTGGCGATCTTCATGACGACTCATAAGGACAATTTGAGAAGCTCCACGCATCTTAGCTGCAATGACAGCACATTGGCCAACAGCCCCATCCCCGATAACGACCACCTTGTCGCCCTTTTGCACATTAGCAACACGCGCCGCATGATAGCCTGTCGGCATGACATCAGCAAGTGTCAAAAGTGACTTGAGCATGCCTTCGCTATAATCTGAAGGTTGACCTGGAATTTTCACAAGTGCCCAATTAGCAAAGTGGAAACGGATGTACTCTGCTTGGACCCCGTTAGACCAGTTGGTGCCAATATGGCGGTCACAAGTCCCATCATAGCCAGCGCGACAGGCATCACACTCCCCACAGCCATGGGTGAAAGGTGCGATGACAAAGTCTCCTGATTTTACTGTAGTAACGTTCTCACCAACTTCTTCGATAATTCCGATAGCCTCATGACCGCTATTTCTATGTCCTTCTTCGATTTCTGGATTACGGTAACTCCAGAGGTCCGAACCACAAACGCAAGTACGGACAATGCGGATAATAGCATCATCTGCTTCTATAATTTGCGGACGTTCAATTGTAGCAAGTCCAACCTTGCCTGCCTTTGTATATACTGCTGATTTCATTTAAAATTTTCCTTCCTTGTAAAGTTTAATTTTGAGATTTAAGCGATTTAAAGCCGTCTGTAACTGAGAAAAGCGCTCTTCTAATTTTTTCTTTTCCTCTTCTAAAATACCAAGCCTTCCCTCTCGCGTTTCATCCCCCTTTTGGTAGAGCGACATATAGTCAACTAAACTGTCTACAGAGACACCCGCCGAACGGAAACACTTAATAAATTCCAGTGCTTCTATATCCTGATCTTGAAAGTCACGAATCCCAGTTGCAGTTCGAGTAATCGGTGGCACAAGACCAACTCGCTCATAATACCGAATCGTATCCGCTGAAATTCCCAATAAGTCGCTGACAGATTTAATATTCATATACTAGCCTCCTTTCATATCCTTCATTGAATTTAAGCAATGATAACTCACTTATCTTATTATACAACTTTGAGTTGACTCCAAGTCAAACATTTTGCATCTAAAAGAAAAATTCTTTTAATTACCAAATTTTTAAAATATTTAAACTGGAAAGAAAATACTCTATTTCAAATAACATAGGGGTTCAATCATTCTTGACTCTATACTAATGATGCCCATGCTTCTGCTCTAACTCTCTCACTCTCCGTCTATGTTGCGCATGATTGCTTTGACTGCTATCTACTTCAATAGTGATATTCTGCACGCCTCTTTCTTCTAAAAATTGACGCACTACTTCTTTGGTTTCCATCATCTGTTCCCAGTCCTTGATACAAATGTGAACAATAGCATTATTCTCTAGACCATCCATGGACCAAATGCTAAGTTGATTAACACTTTTGACATTGGGTAGAGCCTCTAAATCTTTCTCCAAATCACTTGTCTCGACCCCTTCTGGCACAGCATCTAGGAAAATTTTTAGTGCACTCCAAAAGCGTGGAATGGCTTTCGACAGAATAAAGATGGAAATGACCAGAGATAAAAGCGGATCGAGGATATACCAGTCCGTAAATCGGAGGATAATCGCCATTAGAATGACAGCCAACCAACCAAGAGTGTCTTCCAGAAAGTGTAGGCTAAGAATTGACTCGTTCTTTGTCTTTCCTTTACGAACTACCAGACTTGCTAGCACATTAATGGCTACTGCAATGATTCCCAGCCAGAGGACACCTTCCTCATTGACGGGTTGCGGGTGAGCAAACTTTGTGATATTTTCCAAGATCACTAGGACAGACCCTATCATAAGAATCACAGCCGTTAGCATGGCCCCTAAAAGACTAAAACGTTTGTAACCCAAGGTGTACTGTCTATCTTCTTCAAGATTGGAAATCGTTTCTAAAAGGGCAGATATGCCAATGGCTATAGCATCTCCCAAGTCATGAACAGAATCAGCAAGAACTGCACTCGAACCAAAGATTCCTCCTGCGATAAACTCAACAATCGCATAGCTTAAATTTAAGAAAAAAGCTAACCAGATAGATGTTTTAGAACTCATTTCTCTCCCTCCTTTGGTATAATGGGTATATACATACTTCTTTCATTTGTATTATCTAATAAAATCCAAAGAAAGGATAGAAGCAAACTGTCAGTCCTGTTCAGTTCTGAACAGTTTGTCACTAGTGTCTATATGACAAAAAGAGACCGTCGAGTCAGCAAGACGAAAAAAGCCATCTACCAAGCTTTTTTACAACTTTTGAACGACAAGGGCTATGATGCCACTACTGTTCAGGATATCATTGACCTAGCAGATGTTGGGCGCTCCACTTTTTACTGTCACTACGAGAGTAAGGAACTCCTTTTAGATGAGCTCTGTCGCTACCTCTTTCATCATCTCTTTGAAAGGGAAGGACACTTGACTACCGAGGACTACCTCGCACATATCTTTTTACATTTTCAGAAAAACCAGGACCATGTCACCAGTCTCCTTTTTTCCAAAAACGACTACTTCCTCCGCCAACTACACAGGGAACTCAAACACCACGTTTATCCCATGGTGGCGGATGACTTGCAAGAAGCCTATCCAAACATTCCGGACTCCTACCTCCAGCATTTTGTTGTAACGAACTTTATCGAGACCCTAACTTGGTGGCTAAAAAAAGGAAAATCTTATACCGAAAACCAAGTGGTGAAATTTTACCTTGATGTAATAGAGATGACCTCTACAACTCCACTTGATAACTAAGCCTGAAACTCAGAAAGGAACCAACTATGTTAACTTCGATGATTCTAGGAATACTAACAATTGTACTAGCTCTCGCCTTCTCATTGCTTCACCTTGCTGCTGCTTTTTCAGCCATGAAACAAAAGAACTACAGTCTGGGAAACACGTGCATCTTGGTTGGCAGTTGCCTCACATCTCTGGCTCTAGCCATCTTTTACTTCGTTCCAGTTGCAACCATTCTTCTATGGATTGTGGGTTCGAGTATCGTCTGCTATGGAGCCTACTGGAACGGCCAACAGAAAGAAAAGCAACATATCTCGCACCACATCGTTCGTATAACGACCGCTATTATCATTACGGTATTATTCATTTTGCTCTAACACAAAAAGGATCAGATGATCCTTTTTTACTTTTTAAGCGCTTTTTGCTGCCTTGCTCCACTGATACCAACCAACTAGACTATTAATCAAGTAAATCAGGTATTTTCCTTGGATTTGCAGGCTTTCTCCCCACCAGAGATAGATAGAAAAGACATTTGTAGCTGCCCAGAATATCCATTGTTCACGGTAAACAGCTGTCATGAGGATTTGCCCTACCCCGTTGGTCGCATCGGTAATGGAATCGCGATAAGGACGATTGGCTCCGATAGACTGATAAATGAATCCAAATACCAACCACCAAAGAACACTAATGGAAAGATACTTTGTCCAACCCTTGCCGTCTAGTTTACGTGCGACAAACTCTTGTTGTTCTTTCTTAAACTGGGCTTGATAAATCCAAACCAAGAGACCAATTGGCTTCATAATTGTAAAATAGAGAGTTGTTAAAACTTCACCATAGAAGCCTTTTTGAAGGGCAAGCACCAGATAAATGATGGAAATAATCAAACCAAATAGGTAGTTACTAGCACGACCTTCAGATACAAAGATGACACAGATAATTCCAGTCAGGCTACAAATCATCCCAACCCAGTCAACAATGCGGTGTTCATAAATCAACTCAAGCCAGATTGGAAAACTTCCTAAAACTAGCAGGTAAAGCCACTGGGAAAAACTACGATTGGCAAAGAGGTCATTCCAGATAGCCTTCATAGTTCCTGAAAATCCTAAATCAGCCATAGCAGCAACCATACGGCGGTAACCGCCAGACATTTCACCAAGAGTAATTTTGATATTCTTGAGTTTTGTTTACAAATAAGTCGTCATATTTTCTCCTTTTGTTTTTAAAGAGCCGTGTCTGGATAGACTTTCGGACGCAACGCTCTATTATATATCTACTGAACTGTCTATACACAGGATTTCCATCCTTAGTCGACATGAGCTGGAAATCTCTATTTGTTAAGTAGTTCACAACACATTATACACCTATTTTGTGAATAGTCAAGTGTATTTACAGTAAAATTTTAGAAAATCCTGAAAATTTCCTCTTATTTTCCATTTTGAAAGACATTCAGTAACTCTAATATCAAAAAAGCCCAGACAAGATTGTCTGAGCATTTTTCTATATGGTCGTTTAAGCAAGTTGAGTTTGACATTTTCAAACTATTTCTTCAACAAACCTTGTTCTTGTAAAAACTCCTTGGCTACTTGTTCTGCTGACTTGCCTTCAACACCGACTTGGTAGTTGAGCTGGCTCATCTGGCTTTCCGTGATTTTACCAGCCAATTTATTGAGAACTGTCTCCAACTCAGGATGTTTCTTGAGAAGAGCTTCTTTCATGAGTGGTGCCCCTTGATAAGGCGGGAAGAGTTGCTTGTCATCCTCCAAGACCTGTAAATCATAACGTGCCAACTCTGCATCTGTCGAATAGGCATCTGTGATTTGAATATCGCCTGACTGAATTGCCTGATAGCGAAGAGCTGGCTCCATGGTCGCTACGTTGAGATTGAGACCATACATTGATTGCAAGCCCTTATTTCCATCCTCACGGTCATTAAATTCGAGAGTAAAACCGGCCTTCAACTGTCCTTCCACTTTTTTCAAGTCCGAAATGGTTTTCAAGCCATATTCTTGAGCAATCTTTTTCGGAACGGCTACAGCGTAGGTGTTTTGATAAGACATAGGTTTTAGATAGGCCAGATGATCCTGTTTGGCAATGCCATCACGCGCCACTTGATAAACCTGATCTGGCTCATGACTCACTTTCGGTGAGGGCTGAAGCAAACTTTCAGTCACCGTACCGGTAAATTCAGGATAGATATCAATATCCCCTTTTTTCAGAGCTTCATAGAGGAAGCTAGTTTTCCCAAAATTCGGTTTAACAGTCGCAGTCATACTGGTATTTTCTTCAATCAGCAACTTATACATATTAGCCAAAATTTCGGGTTCTGGTCCCAATTTCCCAGCAATCACCAAGTTTTCTTTCTCTTTTTGAGCTAAGAGGGCTGGACTATAAGACAGACCGAGTAATATGGTCACCAAGGCAAAACCAGAGAAAATCGTTCTCAATTTTGCTTTTTCCATCACTTTTAGTAGGAAGTTAAAGGCAATGGCCAGCACTGCAGAAGAAAGGGCCCCAATCAAAATCAGACTGGTATTATTGCGGTCAATTCCCAAAAGGATAAAGGAACCCAGTCCCCCTGCCCCAATCAAGGCTGCCAAGGTTGCCGTACCAATAATCAAGACCGCTGCCGTCCGAATACCAGACATTATGACAGGCATGGCAAGTGGAATTTCAAACTTCTTGAGACGCTCCCACCTGGTCATCCCAAAGGCAATCCCAGCCTCTTGTAGACTTGGATCAATCCCCTTTAGTCCAGTGATGGTATTTTGCAAAATCGGGAAAATCGCATAAATCACTAGTGCTGTCAAAGCAGGCAAGGTTCCAATTCCCATCAAGGGGATAAAGAGTCCCAACAAGGCCAGAGACGGGATAGTCTGGAAAATTCCTGCAATCTGCAAGACCCAGTCCGCCAACTTCTCATGATAGCGAAGATAAACAGCCAAGGGAATAGCAATAAAAATAGCTAGTAATAAGGTCAAAAGCGACAACTGCAAATGTTGAGATAGAGCTGTTACCCAATCACCAAAACGATCCTGAAAAGTTGATATCAAATTAGTCATGAACACTACCTCCAAACAAGTCTGCTACAAAGTCTGTTGCAGGAGCTTTTAAAATGGTCTCAGGGTTCGCCACCTGACGAATCTCTCCATCCTGCAAGACAGCAATACGATCACCTAATTTCAAAGCTTCATCCGTATCATGGGTCACAAAAATCGTTGTCATCCCAAACTCTTTATGCAATTCTTTCGTCAAAACCTGCAACTGTTTTCTCGAAATAGCATCCAAGGCTGAAAAGGGCTCATCCATGAGGAGAATCTTAGGCTGACCAATCATGGCACGGACAATGCCCACCCGCTGCTGTTCTCCACCAGATAGTTCACTAGGAAGACGATTCCCATACTCAGCTACTGGTAAACCAACCTTAGCTAAAAGCTCTTCTGTTTTCTGAGCAATTTCTTCCTTAGTCCAGCCCTTCATCTCCGGAATGAGAGCAATATTTTCTGCAACCGTTAAATTGGGAAACAGAGCAATGGCCTGTAAAACATAACCAGTAGAAAGACGAAGTTCACGCTCATCATAGTCTTTGATTCGCTTGCCATCCATATAAATATTTCCATCAGTTGGTTCCAAGAGACGATTAATGATCTTAATCATGGTCGTCTTACCGGACCCAGAAGGCCCAACTAAAACCATAAACTCCCCATTCTCAATCCGTAAATTGACATCTCTCAAAACATCTTTTTCTGTGTAGCGTAGCGCTACATTTTTGTATTCTATCATTCTTTGTCCTCAATTTAAAATTTTCCTCGGTTTGTCAAGTTACCAAACTTTTAATAACTAATTTACCCCATTCTAAACCTCATTTTCCTGCTCTTTCAGATTAGCCAAAATTCTTTCTTGAAAACCTTCAAACTGACGAATTTCTTCCTCTGAAAATCCTTTGTAACAGATAGTATCCAATCTCTGACTGACACGTTGCCCAACTTCTTTCTGGGACTTGCCCAACTCTGTTAAAACTAAATACTTCTTACGCTTATCTTCTCCACACGGACTGACAGTTATAAGATTTTGCTCCTCTAACTTTTTTATCATAGTCGTCAACGTATTATTAGCAAGCCCAGTCGCAAGCGCAATATCTGTCGCAGTTGCACAGCCCGTCTTACTATTCCATAAAACCGCTAAAATCTTTCCCTGCTCACTCCGATAAAGAGAGTCAGGGTCTTGTCTCAGTAACTTTTGAAAAAGCCGCCCATTCAACAAACGAATATGATGGGCTACCAAATGACAATATTTCATGAAACCTCCAATTTATTTCTATATCGATACGAATAAAAAACATTATAATACTTATTATTCCAATTGTCAACTATTTCGATTTAGAACTAATTTTTCTCAGTAAAAAATCTCCTACTCAAGGTAGAAGATTTCAATCTTATAAACTTAATCCGTCATGTCTGATACCAAGGTTCGACGCTCCAATGGAATACTGCACATAACTAACAAGAAAATGAAACCTGACTGAATCCAGAAAAGGGCCAAGTCAAAGATTCCATGCACAGCAACCACTGTAAGGAAAGATAGATAAAGACCGATAATTGGACGTTTCCCCGACTCCTGACTCATATCCATCATCAAACGAACAGGAGCAACAGAAGACAAAGCTAATAAAATGGTTCCCACAATTCCGTAACTCAGAATCGTATCAATATAAAGGCTGTGAGCATGTTCATGATAAGGAGCATTTATCCGAGGATAAGAGTGCATATAGGTCAATGGCCCCTCCCCCCAAAAAGGATTTTGCTTAAACAAGGCCATCCCAGCATCCCAGATAGAAATGCGTTCTTCCATAGAGGAATCTAAAGTCCCCATCCGAACTCCCAAATCACTAGAAAAAAGGAAACTCAAGCCAATCGCAAAGACCCCGATACTAAGCCAAAAGGCCTTCCAGTTTTTAATGGTTGTAAAGAGATAAATGATGGCTCCAGCGATAATAGCAGGAAAGGCAGTTCGATTTTGAGTAAAGTTCAATCCAAAGAGATTAACAAAGCCTGCAATCACACAGAATACCTTCAACCAATTCAACTTGGTCGTTGTAAAGAGATAGAAGGCAATCATGATACAGAAACAACAAATAATTCCATAGTAATTAGGATTAAAAAAGGTCACTTCTGCCCGATTCTGATGCCATACCTGCATATTGGGCGAAAGAAAGGCATAGTTAAATTTCTTTACAATTTGGAAATGCTCCAAAGTAGCAAAAACAGCAGAGAGCACACTACCAAACAAGATTGTCTGCAGTATCAGTCGAAAGAAAGCATGTGTCAGACGTTTCTGGTAGAAGCTAAAGAAAATGAGGAAGAGAAACATCAGTAAAGATGCAACCAATCCAAGCCAGTTCTTGGCGACGATAGAGATGATACTACTGTAGACAATAAAAAAGAGAAGTACAGGATGTTTGGCTAATCCTTTGATAATTCCCTTCATCTCCCCAGTAACAAGTAAACCTATCAAATATAAAGCAAAGAGTGATAAGAACAAATAAAAAGGTAAAAAGATACTCATGATCATCAGATACAAAAAGAAATCTTTTTTCGAAAGCCCTCTTATCTTATCCAGTAATCCAATTGATTTCAAAACGGATCCTTTCTGTTCTGGATTTCTCCAGAAGATAAATGCTAAACTATCTTTATATTCTACCATTTTTTCCGTCATTTGGGAACAATGAACACGTTTTCGCCACAAAAAAAATCTTTCATTAATATGGCACTAGAACTGAATGTTTCTACCGTTTTCCACTACTTGATAGGTCTGACTTTGCAAATCAATTTCTGCTACTGCTGTTACGGACTTGTCTTTATTTTGACGTTTGATTACAATGCTGTGAGCTGTTGGTGTTTCAATGTCAATAGTCCCTTCTAGGTCAAAGGCCTCTGACCGATTACGGAAAGAAAATAGATTGAGAAGGGACTTCACCACAGGACGTTGAACTTCTTCTGCTATTTCCTCATTGCTATAGTAATGACGATTAATATTTCGACCTTCTTTGGTTTCTTCTAATAATTTCAAGTCATTTTTTCCTGCTAATAGACCCACATAGTAAACCTGAGGAATGCCTGGCGCAAAAGCTTGAATCAAACGAGCGAGGAAGTACTTGACATCATCATCTCCAAGTGCAGAATAGTAGGTTGAATTGATTTGGTAGATATCTAGATTGTTATACTCTGCACTAGAGTACTTACGTTTGACATTCGCTCCAACCTTATAGAGCTCATTTGAAGCATAGTCAATTTCCTCATCGGTCAGGATATCCTTGACATCTACCACTCCAATCCCATCATGGGTATCTAGTGTCGTAAATTGCTTCATCGGGCTCATCTTTAACCACTTAGCTAAGCGCTCTGTTCTGGAACTGTAAAGAGTATAAAGGGTCACCATTGGAAGGGCAAAATCGTAAACATAGTAATCATGATCCGCTATTTTAAACTGAATCGAATAGTGTTCATGAATCTCAGGTAAGAGCTCTGCACCGTATTCAGCTCCTATATCCCGGACCTTATCCAATAAGTCCCAAATATCTGGTTCCACAAAGAAATCATTGGTATCCAATTTCTTCACCGCATAAGCAAAAGCATCTAGGCGAATCAAATCACACCCGTTACTTGCTAGATGTTGAATCGTCTTACGGATGAAGCTCATCGTTACTTCTTTGGTCACATCAAGATCAATCTGCTCCTCACCAAAGGTATTCCACAAATGTTCTACTGAACCGTCTGCAAAAACGATCTCTTGCTTTGGTGCACGATCCTTACGCTTGTAAATTAAATCTACATCAGCCTGTGTCGGACGGTTCTCTGGCCAAAACTTATCCCAGTTTAGAAAGAGATCTTTAAATTCACTGTCTTCATGTTTTTCTTGATAGTCCTTATAATACTTAGATTGACGAGAAATATGATTAATCATAAAGTCAAACATAAGATAATATTTCTCACCTAAACGCTTAACATCCTCCCAATCACCAAACGCTGGATCCACTTCATCATAGTCCACTGGTGCAAATCCGCGATCACCTGTTGACGGGAAAAATGGTAGAAGGTGAACTCCCCCAATAGCATCGCCAAAATGTTCTTCCAAATTCTCATACAAGTCTTTAAGGTTATTTCCAAGACTATCTGAGTAAGTAATCAACATAGTTTTATTTTGAATGGTCATAGATGTTCTCCTTTTTCTGATGAAAGCCAAGTCTTATATGACCTGGCTTCGTAAATGAAAGATATTTTTAGATTTTTGTTCAGTACTAATATAGACTGCAATCAACTAAATACGACTTTCTTGTTTTCTACATAGAATTGCCAACAAGCTGAACCGTTCCTCTATGTATGGAATTATAGATTCCATAAGCACTTTCTTACTTCACTGCCCCGTTACTCATTCCTGAAATGATATGTTTTTGGAAGATGAGGTAGACAATGGTTATCGTTACAATTCCCACAATATAAGATGCAAAACTTGGGCCATAGTCATTGAAGTACTGACCTTGATAGTTGTATTGGAAGAGAGGTAAAGTCCACATCTCAGAATCCTTATTCAGAATCAAGAGTGGCAACATAAAGTCATTCCAGAACCAGAGAGCATTGATAATCAAAGTTGTCGCATGCATGGGCTTCAACATTGGAAAAATGATTCGACGATAAATTGTAAAACGATCAGCCCCATCAATTTCCGCAGCTTCGTCCAAACTATCTGGTACACTGATTTTTATATAACCAACATACAAGAAGAGAGTCTGTGGAATAGCATAAGTTAGGTAGAGTATTACTAGCCCCCACATATTTGCTAGGCCGAGTTTACTCATCATAACTGTGATAGGAATCATAATCACCTGAAATGGAACAAATATCCCTAAGATCAAGAGCGAATACATAATGGCAAAGGCTTTTTTCTTGGACATATTTCGAGCAATGGAATAAGCTGCAGCTGGTATAAAGAAAGCTACTACAATCAATGATAACACCGTAATAACTGCTGAATTCCAGAAATAGCCTCCAATTCCGTCCGAAATTAATCGTTCATAATTACTTAAGGTAAAAGGATTGGGCAAACTAAAGAAATGATTCATGATATCCTTAGTTGTCTTGAAAGAACTAAATACCGTTACCAACAAAGGAACAAGTATAAGAATACCACCGACTATCAAGAGGACGTATTTCCAAAACTGATTCAATTTTTCTTCTTTTTTCATGTGTAGGACTCCTCTATTAGATTTCAAATTTCTTTGATAGCTTGATTTGTATAAGAGAAACAATTCCAATAATTAAGAATAAAATCAAGGCAATTGCATTCGCATATCCATATTGATTACTCTTGAAAGCATAGTTGTAGACTAAAAGTCCAAGAGACGTTGTAGCATTATTTGGACCACCACTCGTCAAGGCAAAAATTTGGTCAAAGGCTGTCAAACCGGACTTAAGAGCCAAGATAAAAACCATAGAGATCGTTGGCAATAAATAGGGCAATTCAATCTTCCAAAAGGTTTGTTTACTGGTTGCACCATCAATTGATGCTGCCTCTAAAATATCATTTGGAATACTCTGAAGACCAGCAAGAAAGAGAATGATTGGCATTGCTACTCCTTGCCATAGAAGAACAAAAATAGTTGCCACTACCGCTCCGACTGGTGTCCCCAATAGACTCTCTTGTAAAAAGCTAATTCCTAAAATTTTTCCAATCGTTGGAAGCCCATAGTTGAAGAATTGTTTAAAAATCAAGGAAACTGTCAAACCAGACAAAACAGCCGGGAAAAAGAACCAAGCTCTAAAGAAGGTCTGCCCCTTCATCTTAGAATTTAAGGCTCGTGCCACAACCATCCCAATCGTAATCTCTCCAATAATCAATGCCAGAGTTAAAATCAAAGTAAAGGCTATGGCTGTGAAGAATTTCCCATCAATCATCAGCAATTTGTAGTTATTCAAACCAACAAATTTATAATTATAGGTCAATCCAGTCCAGTTAGTCAAACTATAGAAAGCACCTTGTACCATTGGAAAGTAAAAGAAGATAGCTTGTAAAGCAAGCGGGATAAGCAAAAATGTCCAACCCCAGTATTTATTTAAAAATTTTCGAATAGCCATATCATCTTAACTCCTATTCTAGTCCAAATCTGCCTTCATTGGATTAAAGAAAGCATTGAGATTGTTTGCCATATTTTTCAGATTTTTATCCATCAGGTAACCTGCACTTAGATTAAAAAAGTCTTCTTCAGAGTTCCAGCGTTGGCCCAACCAAACATAATGTTTGTCCGTAAATGCCAGTTTAGAAATAGCTGCAAGCGCTGAATCTTCTTTTTCCTGTATGCCTTTTACCGCAACAGGTGATCCATCTACATCATAGTATGACTGCATAGCTTTTGGACTAGTCATATAGCTGATAAATTCTTCGGTTTCCTTAGGGTGTTTGGAAGTAGCTGAAGTTGATAATGCCATATCTCCTGCACCAACAGTGACTTCTTCTCCTACTTCTTCTCCAGGAAAGGCAAACATCCCTACCTCAAATTTTGGATCCTGTTGATTAATTGCCGCTAATGCCCATGATCCTTGTGGCATCATCAAAGCTTTTTCACTCGAAAATGCTACCACCGAATCATTATAAGAGGCACCACGCCAACCATCTTGAGCATTATCTGCTAATAAATCGAGTCGTTCTGCATCTGCTTTTAAAATAGCATCATCTGCAGAGATCGCGTTTGGTTTTGAAAAGCGAAGATAGTTATTAGCCGCGTCTCCACTACCTGTAAGAGTAATGAGAGAAAGTTGGTGGTAACCATTTAATGTCCAGCCTTCATTGCCTGCAACCGCAAATGGAGAATTCCCACTATCTTTTATCTTTTTAACAATCTCTTGAAACTCTTTAAAAGTCCTCGGTTCCTCAAGTCCTAATTCTTTAAACTTCGTTTTATTGTAATAGATTCCATAAAGGTTGGCCGTTAAAGGCACACTATAAATCTTGTTATTGATTGCATACTTTTCGGCGTAGTCATTCTTGATGTTCTCAAGATAGGGTTTTCCTGTCATATCTGCAAAATAGCCTGCCTTCGCCCACTCCTGAAAATCCATATTTTGAGGATAGATATTAATAATATCTGGAACATCTCCTGATAAAATACGAGTCTTTAGCACAATTCCAGCTGAAGGTACTGTAGTCAGCTTCACATCAATATTAGGATGTTCCTTTTCAAAATCATCCACTATCTTTTGCAAGGTATCTGCCATCTCGGTCTTCTGGTTAAAAAACTCAATCGTTACCTTGCCATCAGTTGATTGATTGTTCTGACCACAAGCCACTAGGCCTAGTAAACTTGCCCCAGCTACTAAAAGAAAACCTGCTTTCTTATACCATTTCATTGGAATGCCTCCTTGATAAATTTATACGCTTTTATTATAGTCTTTTGAATTTATACTGTCTACTCAAAAAATCTCCTGGTGATAGGGTAACAGTTAAACCTGCATACATGAGCTCTGCACCCGAGTAAACAATGTTTGTCTCTTCCAGCTCATAAAGCCCTTCCACTTCTAAGTCTTTCAGTTTCAAGGTGGTTTCCATTGTTTCCACAACTGATAAGACTCGGACATAGGTTACAATCGTTTGATCTTCATAGTTAAATTGAACTGCTGCTTCATTGGATTCAGCATCGGGATTGATTAACCTATACTGGTTTCCCAACTGGACTACTGGTCGCAATTCTTTATACAAGTTCACCTGATTAGCAATCTCAGCTTTCTCTTCATCTGATAAACTTGTTAAATCAAGCTCGTAGCCCAGATTTCCCATCATGGCTACATGACCACGAGTTTCCAATGGTGTCATCCGTCCCATCTGATGATTTGGTACTGCTGACACATGAGCTCCCATAGAAATGGTTGGATAGAGATAGGATGAACCATATTGGATTGGTAAACGTGCAATAGCATCAGTATTATCACTAGCCCAGACTTGTGGGAAATAACGCATCATACCAAGATCATTACGTCCACCACCACCAGAGCAGGACTCAAAGAGAATATGACTGTGTTTCTCTGTCAGATAAGAAACGAGTTCGTAAAGTCCCAACATATACTGATGAGACTGCATCTGGGTTTCCAGATAAACTGAACCATTCCCCAGATTAGTGATATTGCGGTTCATATCCCATTTGATGTAGTCAATTTTATGATGAGAGAGGAGTTCATCTAAAACATTTTTCAAATATTCTACTACCCGAGGATTGGCAAGATTAAGTACTAATTGATTTCGAGAATAGGTATGCTCATAACCTGGAACCTGAATAGCCCAGTCAGGATGTTTACGATACAAGTCGCTATCAACAGAAATCATCTCAGGTTCTAACCAAAGCCCAAACTGCAAACCTCTTTCATGGATCGCTGAAATCAGACTTTCTAGACTTCCACCCAGTTTTTTCTCATTCACAACCCAATCACCTAAAGCACGATTATCATCAAAGCGATTACCAAACCACCCATCATCTAATACAAAAAGTTCTATTCCAACTTTCTTAGCTTCATCAGCTAGTTCTAACAGTTTTTCTCTCTGAAAGTCAAAGTAGGTAGCTTCCCAGTTATTGATTAGAATTGGACGCTCTTTTTTAGAAAATTTACTTGGCATAATGTGCTTAAGTACAATATTCTGACTTTCATGACTGATACCAGTTAATCCCTTATCTGAATAGGTCACTAAACCTACCGGTGTTTCAAAATTTTCCTCAGGATCTAACTTCCAAGAAAAGTTTTCTGGATTAATTCCAATAGCCACCCGAACTTCATTCAACTGATTCTTTTGGACAAAAGCTTCGAAGTTTCCACTATACATCAGTTGTAGAGCAAACACATTCCCAGCATCCTCTGTAACTCCTTGATCACATAATAGAAGAGCTGGTGTTTGAGCATGCCCAGAAGCTCCACGGTTCGAACTAATCGAAAAGATTCCTTGCTCTACCTGTTGACGTCGGACAGTCTTTTCACGAGCATAAGCTCCCTGTAAAGTCACTATTTCGTAAGCTGCAGCGGGAAAATCAGCCATAAAAGAAAAGTCCTTATGAATGACAACTTCCTGATTACTATTATTCTCCAATTTGCTGTAACTAGCAATTGTCGCATCATTATCAAAAGCTGTATAATACAAAGTCAGACTAAGTTTAGCTTGAGGATCTTTTAAAATCAAGACAAGCGTCTCTGTAGCATCCATGCTGTGAGGAGAAGGTAAGCCCTGTGGACCATTCTGACCTTTTAAAATCTTTGCTTTTACAAATCGAAAGTCTGTTACTTCAGTTGCATCATGTTGAACCTGTAAAGTTGGTTTTCTAAAGTCACCCAAACCATGTTGTCCAAAAATCTGACGTTGCGTATCCAAACTAAAGGTTCGATTAGTAGCTATGGGATTACCAGAAAAAGCATGATCGCGTTCATAAACACTATTAGCCCCTCTATAGTTCTTAATAGTTTTTCCTAAATGTTTTAATAATAAGAATCCATCCCTATTTTCAATAATCAAACTTAAACCTTTACTCTCAACGTAAAATAGATTATTCTCTATTCGAATTCCCATAAATTGTACCTCATCCATTTCTTGATAAAATTTTAGCACATAAAAGCGCTTTCTAAAATAGAGAAATGTATACAAAGTATGGTAAAATGTTAGGTAGGAGGTGGCCCATGCTCGTTTTTTCAGAATACCAGACTGGAACAATTGATCTTTCTCTTAGCTTCTACGGTTATGAAGAATGCACGCCTAATTACTCTTTTGGCCCAGCTATTCGAGATACCTATGTACTCCATTACATTACTAAAGGAAAAGGTCAATTCCATTATAAGGGGAAAATTGTTGATTTAAAGGCAGGAGATTTCTTTTTACTAAAACCAGATGAATTAACATTCTATCAAGCAGATAACCAGGATCCTTGGGCTTACTACTGGTTGGGGATCACTGGAGGGAGGGCACCTGACTACTTTGCTCTATCTCAAATTTCTGACCAATCCTACCTCACCCAGTCAAATAACTGTCATACACAAACAACTGCAAAACTCGTTGAAAATATTGTCCGTTTCGCTCAGATTACAAAATCAAATGAATTGGCTCAACTCCACATCATGGGACAACTCCATGAACTAATGTTTCATCTAGGAACGATTGCTCCCAATCAGAAAAAAGAGAATATTTCATCAACTCACCAGCTCTATCTTGACTGCAAACAATTAATTGATAGTCACTATCCACGATCGCTCACCATTCAAGATTTAGCTAAAGAGCTATCGGTTCATAGAAGTTACTTAACTAGTGTGTTTAAAGAATTTCACCAACTCTCTCCAAAAGAGTATTTACTTTTCGTTCGAATGAAGCGTGCGCAACAGTTACTAGAACACACAAATGAAACGATCAAAGTCATTGCATATTCTGTAGGTTTTTCAGACCCACTACATTTCTCAAAAGCCTACAAACAGTTTTTTCATAAAACACCTAGTCAAACTCGAAAAGAATACTCTCATTCCCTCTCAGCTAGAAAGGAAAATCAATGAAATCACACCAACTAGTCTACCAAATATTAGCTAGAGAAAACGATTATGTTAGCGGAGAAAAAATCGGAGAAGAACTGAATTTAAGCCGTACATCTATATGGAAAGCGATCCAACGTCTTCAACAAGAAGGCCTAGAAATTGATAGTATCAAAAATAGAGGCTACAAGCTTATTCAAGGAGATCTGATATTACCTGATTTGATTCAAGAGAAAACCAACTTAACCATTCGCTACAAACCTAAGACCAAATCAACCCAAACAGATGCAAAAGAAGGGATTGAAGCTGGAAACAAAGGAAATACACTCTATCTTTCAACCTGTCAAACAGCAGGTCGTGGCCGCTTTCAACGTCCCTACTATTCTCCATCTCAGGGTGGGATCTATATGTCCCTGCATATTCAACCCAATCTTCCTTATGAAAAACTCCCTTCCTATACTCTCCTTGTAGCTGCTGCAGTCTACAAAGCCATTAAAAATCTAACTATGATAGAAGTAGATATCAAATGGGTAAATGACATCTACTTTAAAAATAAAAAGATAGCAGGTATCCTCACCGAAGCTATGACATCAGTTGAGACAGGCTTGGTTACAGACGTCATTATCGGACTTGGTATAAATTTTTCTATAGCAGACTTCCCAGAAGACCTAAAAGAAAAAGCAGGCAGCCTATTTATGCCACCTGCACCAATTAGTCGTAATGAGCTCATCAGCGAAATATGGAATTGTTTCTACAATACGGATTCAGATGAGCTACTTTATATCTATAAAGAAAGATCAATCGTTCTTGGAAAAGAAGTTACTTTCCAGCTAGACGGAAAATTTGAGAAAGGTCTTGCAAAAGAAATCTCAGAATCCGGCCAACTTCAAGTCGAATTTGAAGATAAACATACTATCTGGCTAAATAGCGGAGAAATATCACTAACAAGTTGGTAATAAACAAATCCCCCTTTTAATGATTTAGAAGGGGGATTTACATACAAAAAAAGAGCCCAACAGCTCTCTTAACGTACGGAGAATGGGGGATTCGAACCCCCGCGC
>NZ_KV832118.1:334785-428637 GCF_001837335.1 Streptococcus sp. HMSC066F01 | reverse complement strand
TAATCTTTCAAGCTCTTCCTGAGTAAATAATTCCCAACTCTTAGGATTAGCTATTAAAGGAGTTAAGCCTTTTAATATAAATTGTTTCTCACTAGTTTTCTTTTCTTCTTCCGTCGGTGGCCAACGATCGTGCTTAATCTTCCAAGATATTTCGAGTAGCGATCTCTCTCCACTTTCTAATAAGGCAAACAGCTCATTTGGTAATTTATAAACAACACGCTGAGGGGCAATTCCTCCCTCCTCATCAACATAATAAAGATGATTACCATCTCTCCAGATATGCTGACCGTAACCTTTTACCTCTTCAAATTGGATAACATCTTCCCATTGTAGTTTTGTTGGTTTCATTTGTATTTTCCCTTTTCTAATAACCCTTTCAGACTAAACTAGTAGAGCACTCATAATCTTTTTTATTTGGTATTCTAACATGATAGAACTACCTTAAAAATCAATGTTAACGTTTTCCATTATTATACCATACAAGCGCTTGATATGAGGGGTTTGCTAGTTAAAAACTAACAAAAAAACACTGGTTATCCAGTGTTCTTTATCTTTCTTTACATTACTAAAAATGCCCCCTGCAGGAATCGAACCTGCAACTACTCCTTAGGAGGGAGTTGTTATATCCATTGAACTAAGGGAGCTAGAGAAAAACCCTGCTGGATGAGCAGAGTTTTTTAGTCGAATTAACGACGGATTTCTTTGATACGAGCTGCCTTACCTTGAAGAGCACGCAAGTAGTACAATTTCGCACGACGTACTTTACCGTAACGAACAACTTCGATCTTTTCAACACGTGGAGTGTGGATTGGGAAGATACGCTCAACACCTACACCGTTAGAGATTTTACGAACTGTGTAGTTTTCTGAGATACCAGCACCTTTACGTGCAATAACAACACCTTCAAAAATCTGGATACGTTCACGGTTACCTTCGACAACTTTCGCGTGTACACGAACAGTGTCACCAGGACGGAATGATGGGATATCTGTACGAAGTTGACCTTCAGTCAAGCTTTGGATTAATGGATTCATTTTATTCTCCTATCTTTGTCAATCTTGAGGAACCTTCCTCAGCGGATAAACTGTATTTTTGTGCGTCCATTACACACAAGATACAGTTTACCAAATTTCCACCTAAAAGTAAAGAAATTTATAGCAGAATTCCTAAAAAAATCGCTAGAAAACCGCCTATGTATGTTGAGGCTAAATAGCTATAAAATACCTTCTTGTCACTGATTAGTCTTTGCAGCTCGTCATTCAAGGTTGAAAAGGTCGTTAACCCTCCACAAAAACCTGTCGCTAGGATGGCATAGACTTCCTTGGACTCCACATGATTGTAGAGTAGGCCAATCAAAAAACATCCTAGAAGATTGGCAATGAGAGTACCTAGTGGCAATTTAGAAGCTTGATTATAGCGGGAAAAGAAATACCGTACCAGGGCTCCGAACCCGCAGGCGATTGTAAGATAAACGATTACCATTTCTTCCTCCCTAGAACATAAGCCAATAGCAGACCTCCTCCAATACTCAAAAGCAGATAGATGATTAAGCTAAGATAACGCCCGGTATCGAGCAATTTCACAGCATCAAGCATTAAGCTAGAAAAGGTTGTTAAACCTCCGCAAAAACCCGTCCCCAGCGCCAAAACCAAGCCTTTACTAGTTCCCTTATGGGCCAGATAGCCTTTTACCAGATAGATCAGGCAGAAAATGCCCAGATAGTTGACAAGGAGGGTACCCCAAGGAAAGTCGGGACTAGCTGGTAACCAAGTGGAAACCAGGTAGCGGACAAGGCCTCCCAACATGGCAGCCAGAAAAATTCCGAGCGGATAAAATTGTTCTTTTTTCATTTGATATTTTGATCCTGATAATCACGCGAACGTTTGAGAATGTCTGAAAAAGTCGCAACAATGGTTTCTTGGTAATTCTTATTGGTTACACGACTTCTTACCTTTTCAAAAATGACTTCTTCTCGCTTGGTGTCTAAAATAGGTTTTCCTGAGGCTTTCTTATAGGTAACTACACCCTCAACCAACTGCATGCGTTCTTCCAAGAGCTTAACAATTTGGTCATCGATTTGATCAATTTCTTTCCGAATACTATCTAAATCCATAGTGTCTCCTCCTTTATTTGAATTATTGTATCAAAAAGCCTCTAAATAGGCTAGTAAAATCCCAAAAAAACTAATAAAAAAACGCACTGACTTCTTCCAGTCAGCGCAGTTTGATTCTTATCCTACTTTTGCAGCCAATTCTTCTGCGAATTGTTCCAAGCGTTCAATATCTTCTTCTTCGGCAGAAAGGTCTACTTTAATGCACTCTGAACCTTTTTCAGCTCCTGTCGCTACAAAAACGCGATCAAAGTCATCAACAGCCTTACAGAATTCGTCGTAGAAGGTATCTCCTGAACCGACCACTCCGTAGATTTTGCCATTCAAGTTGAGATCAGCTAGGTCTTCGTAGAAGTCCATCATCTCATCAGGCAATTCTCCATCTCCGTAGGTGTAAGTCGCAACAATTGCGATATCCGCTTCCAAGAAGTCTGAAGCGTCAACAGTCGTACATTCATCCACATCGACATCCAAGCCCAAGTCACGCAATTTATCTGCTACAATATCTGCAATTTCCTCGGTATTACCGGTCATACTGGCAAATACAATTTTTGCTAATGCCATATCGTCCTCCTCAATTTATCTTTCTCCATTATATCATATCTTTTTCATTTTAAAAATAAAAATTCTTGTGCTACAATGAAATGAGAAAGAATTGAGGTTGTTTATGGAAATTTGCCAGCAAATATTAGAGAAAATCAAAGAATACGATACCATTATCATTCATCGTCACATGAAACCAGATCCAGATGCCTTAGGGAGTCAGGTAGGTTTAAAAGCTCTTCTCACACACCATTTTCCAGAAAAGACCATCAAAGCAGTCGGTTATAACGAACCAACTCTAACCTGGATGGCGGAAATGGATACTGTCCAAGACAGTGACTACCACGGAGCTCTTGCTATTATTTGTGATACAGCAAATCGTCCTCGTATCGATGATAAACGCTATGAACAAGCTGCTTTCACCATCAAAATCGATCACCATCCAAATGATGATATCTATGGTGACCTATCTTGGGTGGATACAAGTTCAAGCAGTGCCAGTGAGATGATTGCATTATTTGCTCAAGAAAATCAGCTAGCTTTGTCTAGTGAAGCGGCACGACTTCTCTATGCAGGAATTGTCGGGGACACAGGGCGTTTTCTCTACCCGTCAACTAGTGCCCGTACCTTTAGAATAGCTGCCCAGCTCCGAGAAGTTGATTTTGACTTTGCTGGATTGTCTCGTCAAATGGATACCATGAGCTTTAAGATTGCAAAACTGCAAGGCTTTGTCTATGATCATTTGGAAGTTGATGAGAATGGAGCTGCACGCGTTCTGCTTACTCAAGAAATCCTGAAAGAATATAAGGTTACGGATGCTGAAACGGCTGCGATTGTCGGAGCACCTGGTCGAATTGATACTGTTAAGGCTTGGGCTATCTTTGTTGAGCAAGCTGATGGTCACTTCCGTGTGCGTATGCGAAGTAAAATCACCCCTATCAATGAAATTGCCAAAGAACACGACGGAGGAGGACATCCATTAGCTAGTGGCGCCAATTCCTATAGTCTAGAAGAAAACGAAATCATCTATCAAAAGTTAAAAAACTCGCTTAAAAACTGATAAAATACTTGCCAAACTTTTCAGAATCTGATAGACTAGTATGGTAACAATCTATGGCTCGCAAAGAGACCATGGCAGAAAGGAAATATTGCAAAATGAAAAAAGATATCCATCCAGAATATCGCCCAGTTGTCTTCATGGACACAACTACTGGTTACAAATTCCTTAGCGGTTCAACTAAACGCTCTAACGAAACTGTTGAGTTCGAAGGCGAAACTTACCCATTGATCCGTGTGGAAATTTCATCAGACTCACACCCATTCTACACTGGACGTCAAAAGTTCACTCAAGCAGATGGACGCGTGGATCGTTTCAACAAAAAATACGGTCTCAAATAATCATAAAAAGAACAGTTACCACTGTTCTTTTTTTTTACTTCTTTTTATGTTTTTATGAACCAACCACTGCTATTATCTCAATATCAAGCTTCAAGCTAGTACCGAAAACTAATTTGAACAAGTTTAAAAAATATCAAAAAGAAGTTTGATATTAAGAATGGTTAAGATAATGGAAACTGCGTAACCTAGGATTGTGTTCCACTTGGCATTGGTGAATTCTCCCATCAGTGACTTCTTAGAGGTCAGATAAATTAAGGGGAAGATTGAAAACGGAAGAGCAATTGACAAAAAGACCTGTGAATAGACCAATAACTGATCCAAGGTTTTTTCTTGATGCCCAAACAAAACGGCAACAATAATCACAGGGAGTAAGGCAAAAATCCGTGTACCGATACGGATAATCCACTGAGGTAATTTCAGATGCAAGAAACCTTCCATGACAATCTGTCCTGTCAAAGTACCTGTAATGGTCGAATTTTGACCACTTGCTAAGAGGGCTAGGGCAAATAAAGTTGACAGAGTTGAACTAGCTATCGCTCCTGCTATCGTCGAATCCTGTAAAGCATTGTACATTTGGGAGAAAGCTGAAATTTCAGATGCATGCCCAAAAAAGAGAGATGCCCCTAAAATAAGAAGCAAGGAATTGACAATAAAGGCTAGAGACAGCTGAATATTTGAATCCCAGGTCATAAAACGCACGGCTTTTCGAACATCCTTCTTATCTTTGTGATTGATTTTCCTTGTTTGGGATAGGGAGGAATGGAGATAGAGATTATGGGGCATGACTGTCGCTCCTACAATTCCTAGAGCCAAGGTCAATTGGCTTTCATGACCTGGCAATGGTGTTTCAAATAATGTTGAAGTCGGTAAATAACCACTAAAGATTCCCTGGATACTTGGATTGGATAAAGCTACCAGATAGGTAAAGATAGCTAATATGGTTAAAATAAGGGTCGTAACAATGGCTTCAATTTTTTTGAAGCCAAATTTCATCAACAACAACAAAAGAAATACATCTAAAACAGTTAAGAGGATAGCGACCATAATCGGTATTTTAAATAAAAGATTTAAGGCAATCGCTGAGCCTAGAACCTCAGCTAAGTCTGTCGCCATTAAAGCTAATTCTAAAATCACCCAAAGACTATAGCGAAGCCATTTGGGAGCATGATGAGCTGTTGCCTGTGCTAGGTCCATCCTAGTCACGATACCGAGCTTTCCAGCCATCTGTTGTAGCTGCATGGCGATGATGGATGAAACCAAAATAACAAATAAGAGACTATATTTGTAGGAAGCACCACCAACCACACTAGTAATCCAGTTTCCAGGATCCATATAACCAACTGCTACAAGAGCTCCAGGTCCTAAAAATGCTTTTAGATTTTGCCAAAAATGATTGTTATTTGGAGTATCGATAGATTGATTAATCTCAGAGAGTGACACTTTTTTATGAGAAGACATAGATACTTACCTCTTTCTAAACCTACTTTTTCATTATTTTCTATTAGAGAAAAATAAGATTGACTTTAAACTATTAAAACAATGAAAACTATATGAAAAACATTTAGTTTTTTCATTATTTTTCTTAAGGCACCTTAATTATAAAAAATATGATAAAAACTTAAGAAAATTCAACAAAATTTTAGGGAAAGTCAGAATAAGTCTACTCATTAACGATAATGATAAATCTATTGATAAACTTTGACATTTAATAGTGAACTGTAACTATTATTTCTAACTCGATTTCTCTATAAAAGAGGAAAAACCAGCGTCTTTTGACGCTGGATAAAAGCTACTTAGATCATTTAACAAGAAACTAAATTGCTTCTGTGACAAAGCTACGGCTTTCCAGCACTTTAAGCATGGCATTAGCAGTATCTAGAGCTGTAAAGAGGGGCACACCGTGTTCAATGGCTGAACGACGGATTTGCTCACCATCTTCGTCAGCAGTTCGTTTGGTTCCGACAGTATTGATAATCGCTTGAATTTTCCCTTTGCGGACAAAGCTTGGGATATCCTGTTCATCGTCACCAATCTTACCAACAGGTTGGGCTTGAAGTCCATGGCTAGCAAAGAATGCTGCAGTTCCTTCTGTCGCGAGGATACCGTAACCGATATTTTGGAAACGACGAGCCAAGTCCAAGGCTTCATCTTTGGCATCATCAGCAATGGTAAAGACCACATTCCCAAAGGTTGGTAAGTGCAGGTAAGAAGCTTCAAAAGCCTTGTAGAGAGCTTTTTCCAAAGTAGTATCAGAACCCATAACTTCCCCTGTTGACTTCATTTCAGGACCGAGCAAGCTGTCTACCTTAGCCAACTTGGTGAAGGAGAAGACTGGAGCCTTGATATGAACACGAGTGCTTTCAGGGTAAAGACCATCTTGATAACCAAGTTCTCCAAGGTTTTGACCAAGAATGAGCTTGGTTGCTACTTGAGCCATAGGGATATTGGTTACTTTTGAAAGGAATGGAACCGTACGGCTGGCACGTGGATTAACCTCAATAACGTAGACTTTTTCATCCTTGATAACAAACTGGATGTTCATCATACCAAGACAGTTGAGCCCAATCGCTAAACGTTTGGTATAGTCTGCAATGGTTTCTTGAACCTTTTGCGACAAGGTTTGCGGTGGGTAAACGGCCATTGAGTCACCTGAGTGGACACCAGCACGTTCGATATGCTCCATGATACCAGGGATAAGGACATTTTCTCCGTCTGAGATGGCATCCACTTCACACTCTTGCCCAACGATGTATGAATCGACAAGGACTGGATGGTCTGGACTAGCCTTAACAGCGGTACGCATGTAAGAACGAAGGTCTTCTTCGTTTTCGACGATTTCCATAGCACGTCCACCCAAGACATAAGATGGACGAACGAGAACTGGGAAACCAATCTTGCGAGCAGCAAGCACAGCTTCTTCTTCATTGGTAGCTGTTTGACCTGGTGGCTGTGGAATATCCAAGTCTTTCAGAGCTTGCTCAAAGAGGTCGCGGTCTTCGGCACGGTCCAAGTCAGCGACTTGGGTACCAAGAATGGTCACACCTGCTTTTGCCAAAGGCTCTGCAAGGTTGATAGCTGTTTGACCACCAAACTGCACGATAACGCCTTTTGGTTGCTCCAAGTCAATAACATTCATGACATCTTCAAATGTCAATGGTTCAAAGTAAAGTTTGTCTGATACCGAGAAGTCGGTTGAAACGGTCTCTGGATTTGAGTTCATGATGATAGCTTCATAACCAGCAGCCTGGATAGCCTTAACAGAGTGAACGGTTGCGTAGTCAAACTCAACCCCTTGTCCGATACGGATTGGACCTGAACCTAGAACAAGTACAGATTCCTTGTCAGACTTGATAGACTCATTTTCCCAACCATAGGTTGAATAGAAATATGGTGTTTCAGAGTCGAATTCTGCCGCACAGGTATCAACCATCTTGTAAACTGGGACAATCTTGTTTTCCAAGCGAAGTTTACGGACTTGGTCAGCTGTCGTTTTCCAGAGTTCAGCAATCTTGCGGTCTGAAAATCCATTGAGTTTAGCTGTTTTCAAGACTTCTAGATCTTGTGGATGGGCACCTAATTCTTGCTCAATTTCAAAGATGTGCAAGAGTTTATCCAGGTAGAAGATATCAATCTTAGTCAATTCAGCAATTTCTTCTGGTGTGTAGCCACGGCGAATGGCTTCTGATACGTAGAAGAGACGGTCATCTTGGGCCTTGACAACTTTTTCAATCAAGGCATCATCCGAAACAGTTGCTAGTTCAGGCATTTCATTGTGGTGAACGCCAATTTCAAGTGAACGACATGCCTTGAGAAGTGATTCCTCGATGTTACGACCAATGGCCATGACTTCCCCAGTCGCTTTCATCTGAGTTCCAAGACGACGCTCACCTTTTTCAAACTTATCAAATGGGAAACGTGGAATTTTCGCAACGACGTAGTCAAGGGCTGGCTCAAACATAGCATAAGTTGAACCTGTAACTGGATTGATGACCTCATCTAGAGTCAACCCAACGGCAATCTTGGCAGCCAATTTGGCAATCGGATAACCCGTCGCCTTAGAAGCAAGGGCTGACGAACGCGATACACGAGGGTTTACTTCGATAACATAGTACTTGAAGCTATGCGGATCAAGGGCCAGCTGAACGTTACACCCACCTTCAATCTTGAGAGCGCGGATAATGCTCAAGCTCGCGTCACGTAGCATTTGGTTTTCATAGTCCGACATGGTTTGCGCAGGAGCAAATACGATGGAATCTCCTGTGTGAATCCCCACTGGGTCAAAGTTTTCCATGTTACAAACAACGAGGGCATTGTCAGCTGAATCGCGCATGACTTCGTATTCGATTTCCTTGAAACCAGCAATGGAACGCTCAATCAAACACTGGGTAACAGGTGACAGTTTCAACCCATTTTCAGCAATTTCACGTAGTTCTTCCTCATTGGCACACATACCACCACCAGTACCACCTAGGGTAAAGGCTGGTCGAACGATGACTGGGTAGCCAATAGTTGCTGCAAAGGCAACTGCTTCTTCTACTGTATTGACAATTTCAGATTCAGGGATGGGTTGCTCAAGCTCTTCCATCAATTGTTTAAAGAGGTCACGGTCCTCAGCTTGGTCGATGGCAGATAGTTTAGTCCCAAGAAGTTCGACCCCAAGCTCATCTAGGATACCATTTTTAGATAATTCCATGGCCATGTTGAGCCCTGTCTGACCGCCAAGAGTAGGGAGCAAGGCATCTGGACGTTCCTTACGGAGAATACGCGTCACGAACTCGAGTGTAATCGGTTCGATATAAACCTTGTCCGCAATCTCCTTGTCCGTCATGATAGTGGCAGGGTTTGAGTTTACCAAAACAACTTCATAACCTTCCTCTTTCAAAGACAAGCAGGCCTGGGTCCCAGCGTAGTCAAACTCAGCAGCCTGACCAATAATAATCGGACCAGAACCAATCACCATAATTTTTTGAATATCAGTACGTTTAGGCATTTATAAGATATTAAGGGCGTCAAGCGGACAAAGCTAAAATAGGAGTTATGACGAAGAACTACCAGTTCTAGGAATAACTATCTTTTTAGCACCGTCCGTAGCCCGTATTCAGTTCAGCAAATACGGACCACCCTTCTCCTTTCTATTCGGCAACTCTCAGGTTGCCATTAAATAAATTCTCCGACGATTTTTTAGAGAAACGATCATTTTCGATAAAAAATCTAGTGCAGGGAGTTTTTAGTTCGCCTGATAGCGACTAAAAGAAACGACCTGCCTTTCTATTCGTTGCCTCACAGGGCGACATTAAATAAGATACAAAGGACGATAAGAAAGCGACTGAATTTTAGGAAACCAAGGATAGCAATCCTTCCTTGGTTTCTCTAAATTCCGAGCTTTCCGTCCGTGTTCAATTCCATAAATTCTCCGACGAGTCTTACTCGTTCTTAGTTGGCTGGTTTAAAAGCTTCCATCATCTCGATAAACTCGTCAAAGAGATAGCTAGCGTCGTGTGGCCCAGGAGCTGCGTCTGGGTGAAATTGTACAGAAAAACCTGGTTGGTATCTGTGACGCACACCTTCAACTGACTTGTCATTAATTTCTTCGTGGGTAATGATCAAGTGTTCTGGCAAATCCTCACGGCTAACCGCATAACCATGGTTCTGGCTAGTAAAGTCTACTCGTCCTGTTGCGATTTCACGGACCGCGTGGTTAAATCCACGGTGACCAAATTTCATCTTATAGGTCTTGGCACCATTTGCCATGGCAAAAAGTTGGTGCCCCATACAGATACCAAAGATTGGAATCTTCCCTTGCACACCACGAATCATATCGAGGGCCTGGGGAACATCTTCTGGGTTTCCTGGACCGTTTGACAACATGACGCCGTCAGGGTTGAGATGGAGAATTTCTTCTGCTGTAGTTGTGTAAGGAACCACAGTCACGTTACAGTTCCGTTTCGAAAGTTCGCGTAAAATGGAATGTTTGAGACCAAAGTCTACCAGAACGACACTCAATCCAACTCCAGGAGCAGGATAAGCTGTCTTAGTAGAGACTTGCTTGATATTATCTGTCGGCAAGACTGTTGCTTGGAGCTGGTCTGCAATATGGTCCATGGTATCACCAACATGCGTAAGGGTTGCCCTCATAGTACCATGCTTACGGATAATCTTTGTAAGCGCACGAGTATCAATTCCTGAGATACCAGGGATTTTCTTGGCTTTCAAGAATTCGTCCAAGGTCATTTGATTGCGCCAGTTGCTGGCTCTACGCGCTTCTTCAAAAACTACTACTCCCTTACAGGTAGGACTGATGGATTCGTAGTCATCACGGTTAATCCCATAGTTTCCCACCAAAGGGTATGTGAAAGTCAAGATTTGTCCATTATAAGACTGGTCTGTAATGGATTCTTGATAGCCGGTCATCCCTGTATTAAAGACGATTTCACCTGTTACATCAATATCTGCTCCGAAGGCCTTGCCTTCAAAAACTGTGCCATCTTCTAATACTAGAAGTCGTTTTGTCATATAGTCACCTCTCGTGGACGCTCTCTGGCGTCTTTTAACGTCTTGTGTTTATTTTGCTTTTCTGTATGCCAGAACAGACTCTAAGATTGCCATTCTGACAAATACACCATTGGTCATTTGTTGGACAATGCGTGATTTTGGCGCTTCAACTAAATGGTCTGCGATTTCGACATCACGGTTGACTGGGGCAGGGTGCATGAGAATGGCTTTTTCTTTCAAGCGATCATAACGCTCTTGCGTCAAACCATGTTGCGCATGGTAGCCTTCTTTTGAAAAGACTACTCCACTTTCATGACGTTCATGCTGGACGCGAAGGAACATCATGACATCCACCTGATCGATGATCTCGTCAATACTTACAAACTGGCCATAGTCTGCGAATTCCTGACTTCTCCATTCCTCAGGACCTGCAAAGTAAAGCTCTGCGCCTAAACGTTTCAAAATTTGCATATTTGATTTGGCTACACGTGAGTGGTCCAGATCCCCAGCGATAGCGACCTTAAGCCCCTCAAAATGTCCAAATTCTTCATATATTGTCATCAAATCAAGCAGGCTCTGACTTGGATGTTGTCCTGAACCATCTCCACCATTGATAATGGAAGTCGTAATGGTTGGACTGGCAATCAACTCTCTATAATAGTCGACCTCTGGGTGGCGAATCACACAGACATCCACTCCTAAAGCAGATAGGGTCAAGATGGTATCATAAAGTGTCTCACCCTTATTGACCGAACTAGTCTTCACATCAAAGTCTAGTCGCTCCAATCCTAACTTAATCTCTGCCACTTCAAAGGACTTATGTGTCCGTGTAGAATCTTCAAAGAAGAGATTAGATACGATAGGTTTGTTCTCGTAGGGAAGTTGGGCTCCATTTTTAAACTCGATTCCTCGTTTGATCAATTTCATCACTTGATCAACTGTAAGGTCTTCCATGGAAACCACATGGTTCAATGCTTGTTGATTTTCTGACATGGCTACTCCTTCAGCTTTCTAAGCTTCTTCAGTAATCAGAACTCTGTCTTGGCCATCAAGTTCTGTCATCTCTACGATGATTTCTTCAGAACGACTGGTTGGGATATTTTTCCCAACGTAATCTGGACGGATAGGCAATTCTCTATGTCCACGGTCAACTAGCACCGCAAGACTCACGCGCGCAGGACGACCATGGCCGACAATGTTATCAATAGCAGCACGGATGGTACGGCCTGTATAGAGTACATCATCCACCAAGATAACTTCACGGTCTGTCACATCAACGGAAATCAAAGAAGTATCTTCTCCGCTTTTAACATCATCACGGAAAGGTTTGGTGTCCAATTCCACAACAGGAACAGTGATATTTTCCAACTGCTCCAAGCGTTCTTTGATACGATGAGCGATGAAAACACCACGCGTTTTTATCCCAGCTAAGATAATTTTATTCAAATCTTTATTGCGCTCGATAATCTCATAAGTAATTCGCGTAATCGCTCGTTTGACAGTCAATTCGTCTACAACTTCTTTTGTCTTCATGACAAACCTCCAAAAAGAAAAGTCTCCTTCTACAAGGAGACTTGAAATGTATAGCCAAGCGAGCCCTACTGTATACAGTATAGACTTCACCCTTCTACTTTATCGCGCTCCTTGCCTGCCTCACGGGACAGGTTTAAAGGACTATTTAGTTATCATTTACTATAGCACAAAGCACCCTTAAAATCAAGCAAAAACTTTTTCAGAGTCCCCTTAAACATTACTAAAATCATACAGTTGGGGATAGTGGTCACATTCTGGATTTTTGGGATGGCAGATAGCTCGTCCAAAGTAAATCATAGCCTGGTGGGCTGCTAACCATTCTTCTGGTGGCAAGACATCCATAACACGTTTCTCTACTTCAAGTGGCGTAGCCGATTTTTTTACGATATCGTGATGCTTACAGATACGCTCCACATGAGTATCCACTGCAAAAGCAGGAATCCCAAACCCCACACTCATGACGACATTTGCTGTTTTACGACCAACACCCGCTAGACTTTCTAATTCCTCTCGTGTCTGAGGCACTTGACCATCAAAATCGTCTAGTAACTGTTGGGCACATTTTTTAAGGAATTTAGCCTTATTTCGATACAGTCCCAGACGAGAAATGTGTGAAGCAATTTCACTTTCAGTCGCGACAGACATGGCTTGTGGTGTCGGAAAGGCAGCGAAGAGACCTGGTGTGGCCTTATTTACCGCTGCATCTGTCGTCTGAGCTGACAACATCACCGCAACCAAGAGTTCAAAATGATTGGTAAAATCAAGACTAGGCTTAGCATCTGGAAAAAGGGCAATAATTTCCTCTATGACATGACGGGCACGTTTCTTGGATAAAACCATCTACTCGTCTCCATCAAACAGTCCTTGCAAGCCAGCAAATGGACTATTTTCTTCTTTCTTGACTGCTTGTTGGGCTTGGTATTCATCTTCACTCATGATTTGCCAGTCATTTCCTGACACAAAACCTTGACCTGCCTCTTCTTCTGCCGTCAAGACTTTGATAGGGATATTGAGCAGAATATTATCTGCTACGCTCTCTGCAAGGTTGATTTCCCCATTTTCGATAGACAAGACCAAGTCATCATCTAGAACTTCCTGATCCAGTTGGTTGGTCGCTCCTTCCATGAAGACCTCTGTGACTGGATAAGACTCAGCCAACTCAACTGGCTCCATACTGCGGCTGGAAGCAAGAACAATGGTGTAAGATAGTTGATAATCTAAGAAATACATGCGGTCTTCGTATTGGACCTTCCCTACCGCAAGGATATCTTTGACATCTAAAATCTCTTGATTCCGTTTACGCAAGTCTGCTGCCAGGTCTAAAGCTTGTTCAAAGTGTAGACCTTCAGGCTGCTTACGAATTTCTTGAATGTTTAACTTCATATTTCCTCCATAAAGATTTACTCACTTGATTATACCATGAAAAGGCTACAAGACAGCCTTTTAAACCTTGATATTAAAATCTCCTTTTTAACATATTTACTATGACATATTTTCTGTTTAGTGCTATACTATAGGCAAGAATACATCAGAGCAAGGAGGATGCTCATATGGAAGACAAAGCACTAATCAACCAAGCTTATCAACTCCTATCCGAGTTAAATAAAAGCTACCAAAGTTGCAAACAAGGTACAGCCGATGATTTCCGTCTACAAGAACTGCTGAACAGCACTCTCAAGGAACTTAAAAAAGCGGAAAAGCTTGACAACAGTATCTTAATCGACCTTGAGAAATTTTACCAACGCACCAGTCTTCTGATTGGACTGGGGAGCCTAAAACTAAACGACCCAGCACGCACCGCTTGGCGCAACTATGACAAGTTCCATTACGAGCACGTCAAACACGTATTAACTCTTTATGGACCTGTTTTTGGATTTTAGAGTTTAGAATTTTGGATTTTCTATTGACAAAATTTCCTTAAAGGTATAGGATAGAGGTACTAATACTCGGAGGTAAGGGAGACATGAAAAACTAAGTCTATCAAATAAAGAACTTTATTTAGTAGATCTTGTTTTTGTCTCTTTTTGCATGCTCTTTTTGTACTAGATTTTCTAGTACTTTATCCTCTTTGAAAATCCAAAAAACTAGAAAGCTAACCATCTGATCCTCTTAGGTTGGATAGGGTTAGACTGACCTAGGTTGACAAGATTTTTGACATGGATAATGGCGTTTTTGACAGTGACTTTGGGCTCTACTAGATAAAGTAGAGCTTTTTGTTATGCACTATAGATATTCTAGAAAGGGCGACAATATGATAAAAATCAATCATCTGACCATCACACAAAACAAAGATCTACGAGATCTTGTATCTGACCTAACCATGACTATCCAAGACGGAGAAAAGGTTGCTATTATTGGTGAAGAAGGAAATGGTAAATCGACTTTACTACGAGCTTTAATGGGGGAAGCTTTACCTGATTTTACTATCAAGGGCGACATCCAGTCTGACCTTCAATCACTGGCCTACATTCCTCAAAAACTCCCCGAGATTCTAAAAAATAGGACTCTACATGACTACTTCTTTTTAGATCCCACTGATTTAGACTACGGTATCCTCTATCGTTTGGCTGAGGAGCTGCATTTTGATAGCGACCGTTTTGCTAGCGACCAAGAAATTGGGAGTCTCTCAGGGGGCGAAGCTTTGAAAATTCAGCTCATCCATGAGTTGGCAAAACCCTTTGAGATTCTATTTTTAGATGAACCTTCAAATGACCTGGATCTTGAGACTGTTGATTGGCTAAAAAGTCAGATTCAAAAGATGAGGCAAACTGTTATTTTCATTTCCCATGATGAAGACTTTCTTTCTCAGACGGCAGATACTATTATCCACTTACGACTGGTCAAGCACCGGAAAGAAGCGGAAACACTAGTAGAGCATTTAGACTACGATAGCTATAGTGACCAGAGAAAGGTTAGTTTTGCCAAACAAAGTCAGCAAGCTGCTAACGACCAGAGAGCTTATGACAAAACCATGGAAAAGCATCGCCGCGTCAAGCAAAATGTAGAAACTGCCTTGCGTAACACTAAAAACGATGTTGCTGGGCGCTTACTGGCTAAAAAGATGAAAAATGTTCTCTCTCAAGAAAAACGCTTTGAAAAGGTAGCTCAGTCTATGACTCAAAAACCACTTGAAGAAGAACAAATTCAACTATTCTTCTCAGATATACAACCATTAGCAGCTTCTAAAGTATTAATCCAGCTGGAAAAGGAAAAGTTGTCCATTGGCGAGCGCATTTTATCTCAGGAGTTACAACTAACGGTCCGTGGCCAAGATAAAATCGGTATCATCGGGCCAAATGGTGCTGGAAAATCAACTCTGTTAGCCAAGTTGCAACAACTGCTCAGCGCCAAAAGAGAGATTTCACTTGGTTTTATGCCACAAGATTACCATAAAAAACTACAATTGGATCTATCTCCAGTAACCTATCTCAGCCAAACTGGACAAAAAGAGGAACTACAGAAAATCCAATCTCACCTAGCCAGTCTCAATTTCAGCTACCTAGAGATGCAGCACCAAATCCGCTCCTTATCTGGTGGTCAACAAGGCAAACTCCTACTTTTGGATTTAGTGTTGCGCAAACCAAACTTTCTCCTTCTGGATGAGCCCACACGAAATTTCTCCCCCACTTCTCAACCCGAAATCAGAAAACTCTTTGCCTCCTATCCCGGCGGTCTGATCACTGTTTCGCATGACAGGCGCTTCTTAAAAGAGGTCTGTACGAGCCTCTATCGTTTGACAGAAAATGGTTTGGAAGTTGTTGATTTACAAGATTTATAAATGTTGAACATAGCAAAAATCCAGAGACGATCTCTGGATTCTTTTTACATATTTTTCAAACGCTCAATTCGTTCTGAAATAGGTGGGTGGGTGTAAAATAGTTTTTGTAGTCCGCCACCTTTCTTGGAATCATTGATATAAAGTGCGCTGCTAGCATCGTCTACGTGACAGATTATGGTCTATTTTATTTATATTGTATAAGCTAGAAATCATTTTTTTCAGCTCAAAGCATTCTAATATGACATTATCTCATATACAAAAAGCAAAACGCAACCAGATTATTGAGGACATGAAAAAGAATGGAATTCCATAGGTTGTCAGAAGTCTTGTACCTTATCCCAAATGCAAATCCCATACCTAAATAGGTGATAAAGCTAGGAATAGTATAGGGACCATGAAGATAAGCAAAAAGAAGAGATGTGGCAAACAAGCCAAAATATGTATTCTTAAATACTATCCCCTGTAACATACCTCGCATAAAGATTTCTTCCGTAACAGGTGCCAAAACACAGAGATCCACAAAAAGTACAGACCATGAGAGTGATAAACTTTGCACAGCTTGAGTTGTGTCTGATTGGGTAGGACCTAAAAAATTGACCATAATATAAAACAGGAAGAGCAAGGCGTATGAAAGAAAACATTTAAGAATATCTTTTAGGCGGATTTTCCGAATGTGAAACAAGTCATACTTTTTTCCTACATATAAAAATAATGCAAGTTCAACGAGGATAAAAAGGATTGATAGCGTTAATGAATTTGTTCGCATGATTTTCTCTGCTATACTCAAATGAATTGGCATAAAAATCAAAATCAAGAAAAACGTCATCCAGCGCTTATACATCATTCACCTCAATTATATTGAATTACATATATTATACTATTTTTGGGAGAGATAACAAGTTAAAAGCGAGATACTAAAAGCAAAAATCCAGAGACGACCTCTGGATTTTTTTACATTTGTTTCAAGCGTTCGATTCGTTCTGAGATAGGTGGGTGGGTATAAAAGAGTTTTTGTAGCCCCCCACCTTTCTTGGGATCATTGATATAAAGAGCGCTACTGGCATCGTCAACATGGTGATGCATCGGCTCGCTATTTTCCAACTTACGCAAGGCATTGATCATTCCTTGAGGATTGCGAGTCAGCTCCACACTAGATGCATCCGCTAGAAATTCCCTCTGACGGGAAATGGCTAATTGCACCAAGGTTGCTGCGAGAGGTGCTAGAACAATGGCTAAGAGAGAGATAACAAGCATGATAATCTCCAAACCATTTCCATCGCGATCATTATCACTTCGTCTGCGACCTGCGCCACCCCACCACATCATCCGTCCTGCCATACTAGACAGAAGGGTAATGGCACTGGCAAGGGCGACAGCAATGGTCGAAATGCGGATATCGTAGTTCCGAATGTGACTGACTTCATGCCCCATAACAGCTTCTAGCTCCTCACGATTCATGATAGCCAGAAGGCCCGAAGTGGCTGCGACAGCTGCATTCTGCGGATTCGAACCTGTCGCAAAGGCATTTAAAGAAGAATCCTCAATAATGAAAACACGCGGCATAGGAATCTGAGCAACCATGGCCATATCTTCTACTACATGGTAGAGGTCTGGGGCTGTTTGCTCATCAACCTCACGCGCCCCATTCATAGACATGACAATCTCTGTCGATTGAAAGATCATGGTCAGAGCGTAGATAAGACCAATAATCAAGGCAATAATCATGCCCCCAAGACCTGAGCGCATGAAGAGATAGCCAACCGCATAACCAACCAAGGCCAAGAGTAGGAAGAAAACCAGCAACAAAATCCAAGTTTTTCGTTTATTGCTCGCAATTTGATCAAACAACATCTTAGTCACCTAAACCGCTAAAGTCAACTTTAGGAACTGCCTTTTCCTCTTCAGGTGTTTGAAGGAAGTCTGCAGCTTTAAAGCCAAATAGCCCTGCGATGATGTTACTTGGGAAGCTTTCAAGTTTTACATTGTAGTTGCTGACAACACTGTTGTAGAGTTGGCGTGAATATGAAATTTTATTTTCTGTATTGGTCAACTCTTCTTGCAATTTGATAAAGTTAGCGCTAGCTTTCAAGTCTGGGTAATTCTCTGCTACTGCAAAGATACCAGAAATTTGGCGGGTAAGGGCATCACTGGCCTTCATCGCTTCAGCTGGCGAAGTTGCTGTGGCTACTTGTCTACGAAGTTCTGTCACCTTTTCCAAGGTAGAACCTTCATATTTCGCATAGCCTTTGACTGTTTCAATCAAGTTTGGGAGGAGATCATTACGACGCTTCAACTGAACATCGATCTGGCTCCAAGCCTCCTTGGTCTGCATACGATTTTTAACCAAACCGTTATAGCTAACAATCACAAAAATAACAATCAGAGCCAAAACTCCAAGAATAATCCAAGTCATAATCTTATTCCTTTCTGCTTTTAGATTACTACCAGTATATCAAATTTTTAACGAATATGGTAAAATAAGATGATACTAGAGAAGGAAACTACTATGAAACCAGAAACATTTTACAGCCTACTAGCTGAGCAAAATCTCCCACTTTCTGACCAGCAAAAGAACCAATTTGAACGCTATTTTGAGCTCTTGGTCGAGTGGAATGAAAAGATTAACCTGACCGCTATTACAGACAAAGAAGAAGTTTATCTCAAACACTTTTATGATTCGATTGCACCCATCCTACAAGGCTTGATTTCAAATGAAACTATCAAACTTCTTGATATCGGAGCAGGGGCAGGATTTCCCAGCCTTCCTATGAAAATCCTCTATCCTCAGTTAGATGTAACCATCATTGATTCGCTAAATAAGCGCATCAACTTCCTCCAACTATTGGCTCAGGAGCTGGATTTGGACGGTGTTCACTTCTACCATGGACGGGCAGAAAACTTTGCCCAAGATAAGAACTTCCGTGCCCAGTTTGATGTGGTGACGGCTCGTGCGGTTGCCCGTATGCAGGTTTTGTCTGAGCTGACCATTCCCTATCTTAAAGTTGGCGGCAAACTATTGGCACTCAAGGCCAGCAATGCTCCTGAGGAATTGCTAGAAGCCAAGAATGCCCTCAACCTCCTCTTCAGCAAGGTCGAAGACAATCTCAGCTACGCCCTACCAAATGGAGATCCGCGCTACATCACTGTCGTCGAAAAGAAAAAGGAAACACCTAACAAGTACCCAAGAAAGGCTGGCATGCCCAACAAACGCCCACTTTAAAGAATTTACAAAATCAACCTCGCTCTCGCATTTCCGGGCTCGGGAAAAAATGATTTACAAAATCAAACCTCGCTCTCCCATTTCCAGGCTCGGGAAAAATTCGTTTACAAAACGAACCTCGCTCTCGCATTTCCGGGCTCGGGAAAAAATGATTTACAAAATCATACCTCGCTCTCGCATTTCCGGGCTCGGGAAAAAATGATTTACAAAATCATTTTTTTCTGCTATACTATCACAAGCAAAGGTTTTTAATGTCATCCTGTGAGGTGACGAAGGCGCAGATTTATATAAATTTTTAAAAGATAGCTATTTTTTAAAAAGTCTTACTCTGAGGGCCTATTGCTGCAAAATAATGGGCTCTTTTTTGGTGCCCAAAAGTGAGGTTTTTATGAAACAGGAATCAACTGTTGACTTGTTACTAGACGTTGATCAACGTCCTTCTGCTGGTAAAGGTATTCTTCTAAGCTTCCAGCACGTATTTGCCATGTTTGGTGCAACCATTCTCGTTCCCTTAATTTTGGGAATGCCCGTATCGGTTGCTCTCTTTGCATCCGGTATTGGAACACTTATCTACATGATTTCTACTTGCTTTAAGGTTCCAGTTTATCTAGGTTCTTCATTCGCCTTTATCACGGCTATGTCTCTAGCCATGAAAGAAATGGGGGGCGATGTATCTGCTGCTCAAACGGGGGTAATCTTGACTGGTTTGGTCTATGTCCTTGTAGCAGCAAGTGTTCGTTTTGCAGGTACGAAATGGATTGATAAACTCTTGCCACCAATCATTATCGGACCTATGATCATCGTTATCGGTCTTGGTCTTGCTGGTTCTGCTGTAACGAATGCTGGACTCGTAGCAGACGGAAACTGGAAAAACGCTCTTGTAGCTGTCGTGACGTTCTTGATTGCCGCCTTTATCAATACAAAAGGAAAAGGTTTCCTTCGTATCATTCCTTTCCTCTTTGCCATCATCGGTGGGTACATCTTCGCTATGATGCTTGGTTTGGTTGACTTTACCCCAGTCCTTCAAGCCAATTGGTTTGAAATTCCTGGTTTCTACTTGCCATTTAGTACAGGTGGAGCCTTTAAAGAGTACAACTTGTACTTCGGTCCTGAAACAATCGCCGTCTTGCCAATCGCTATTGTAACCATTTCAGAACACATCGGAGACCACACTGTTTTGAGCCAAATCTGTGGCCGTCAATTCCTGAAAGAACCAGGACTTCACCGTACGCTTCTCGGTGACGGTATTGCGACATCTGTATCTGCTTTCCTCGGTGGACCAGCTAATACGACTTACGGAGAAAATACAGGGGTTATCGGGATGACTCGTATCGCTTCTGTCTCTGTTATCCGTAACGCGGCCTTCATCGCCATTGCTCTTAGCTTCCTAGGCAAATTCACTGCCTTGATTTCAACCATTCCAAATGCTGTGCTTGGTGGCATGTCCATCCTTCTCTACGGAGTTATCGCCAGCAATGGTTTGAAAGTTTTGATTAAGGAACGCGTTGACTTCAGCCAAATGCGTAACCTCATCATCGCAAGTGCCATGTTGGTACTTGGACTTGGTGGGGCTATCCTCAAACTTGGCCCAGTTACACTTTCAGGTACTGCTCTATCAGCCATGACAGGAATCATCTTGAACTTGATCTTGCCACACGAAAATAAAGACTAATCATCTATACACACAAAATCCACTCGATTGAGTGGATTTTTTTATTACTTACTCTTTATCTCCAGCAGTAAATCTTTCAATGAAATAATGGTCACGGCTAATAAAATCATAGCCATACCGACAAAATCAATCGCATAAAACTGTTCCTTCATAATCAGAAAGGCAAAGAAAACGGCAGAAATTGGTTCTATGGAAGCTAATAAACTAGACTTAACAGGGCCTATCAGACTAGCTCCCTTTAGGAAAGCTGTGTAGGCAAAAACCGTTCCGATGATGATAATCCCAGCAAATGCAAAGAGAAAATCTAAGCTGGTTGGTATGCTGACTTGCAAAACTCCTGTGAAGGGAATAGCCACTACACCAGAAATAACCATACCGACACCAATCACCAAAATACTGCCCCACTTCTTAATCAAAGCAATAGGAAGGATGATATAGAGGGCATAGGTCAAGGCCGAAAAGAGGCCCCAGAACAGACCTAGGGGTGTGACAGACAACTGGTCAACTTTACCGTGCGTCGCGATAAGAAACGTTCCTCCTATAGCCAATCCAATCGAAAAAATCTCAGCCAGAGTAGGCGCCACCTTGTCCTTGATACAAGTATAAATCAAGATCCCAACGGGGCATACATACTGGAGAACTGTCGCCGTTCCAGCATTGGTTTCCTGAATGGCAGAAAGATAGGCAAACTGGTTTAAGAAAAGTCCAAACAAGGCAAACAACAGCAGAGATAAAAGGCTTTTTCTGTCTTTTAAAAAAGCATAGAGTTTATCCTTTGCAGTCATATAGGATAAGACTACGAGCGCCAAGTCTGCAATGATAAGTCGCAGATTGATCAAGACTAGAGCAGAAATCCCGTGTGCCATCAGATATTGGCCACTGGATCCAGACAAGCCCCAAGTAATCCCTGCCACTACTGTATACAGAGTTCCTTTTACGGTTTTTGACATGCTTCTCCCTACTCCTCTTGACGAATCATTTCCATCACTTGATTTCGATCAACTATCCACTGAGCGCGCTCATCCTTCTCATACGTTCGATTGGATAAAAAGATAGCCGCTTCCTGCTTCTCCCGATTCCACATAATGAAGGTACCTGTATAACCCGTATGGTCGAGCCAAGCTCCTTCCAGATTCCAGGCTAGAGACCGCTCCTTATCATTTAAGGGAGCGTAATTTTGGCTCAAATCTGCAGCAAACTCATCTTTCAAGTAATGTTCCAGAAAAATTTGCAAATCCTTAACAGTCGAAAACAAACCAGCACTTCCAGCGTGTTTCCCTAATAGACGGGCTTTGGGGTCGTGAATGATTCCGGACTCTACTCCTCTCACTGTTGGTACAGCTTGCTCAATGGGGCCGAACTGGGTTTCTTTCATCCCCCATGGTTCCAAAACTTGTTCTTCTATAATCTGATCCAAGTCTTGGTTAAAGATTTTTTCCAAAAGAAAGCCCAAGAGTAAAAAGTGAACGTCTGAGTATAGAAAAGCAGGCTGACTTCGTCTGTTGAGGTGAAACATAGCTTCTCTCAATTCCTCTGCACTTAACTTGTCACGTTTGGGAATGAAGGGGTCTAAATCTGTAGCATGGGTCAGAAGCTGCCGTATAGTGATATCAGGATAATCACACTCCGGTAAAAAATCCGTCACCGGTCGATCAATATCGAATTTGCCCTGCTGCCACAAGAAGGTAAAAACCGTCCCCACTCCCACGACCTTACTCACACTTGCCAAATCATAAACCAAACCGGTCTCTGTCTTCAAGCCTCGTTCTGGATCACTCAATCCTAGATAAGACTCTTTCCATTCACCATCCTTATAATACGCAAAAGAGGCCCCGGGATATACCCCTGCCTCGATTTGATTTTCTATTTTTCTTAGAATTTTTTCCAACTTCATGCTTCTTCAAACCACAATTCAATGTTATTGGCATCTTTACCAAGGAAGAATTTTTCAGACTTAGGGACAAAGTAGCCTGTCTTTTCAAATTTCTGACGAAGGCTGGTTAGATCAAAATTCTTGACTAAAAATTTCAACATCGTCAGGTCCCAAGTGACATTGTTTTCAACAGCCAAATCTGCTCCTTGCCCTTTAGTAAAGGTGATTACTTGCGCTACTCTTTCAGGATCAAGTAAACTCTCTGTTCCTTCAGGCAAACGCAACTCCATAGAAACATCAAATTGACTCACATATTTTATACTTGTATTTGAATAAAATTCAGGGACAGTTTCCAGTGGAACCAAATCTCTTACATCATTTTCTGCATGAACAAGGATCACATCCTCTTCAGGAGAAACAATCTCAAAAGCATACCCTCGGTTTCCTTTAAATAAGCGAGGAAGAGACTTCATTTGAGAAAGAAGGGTCTCGATTTCAGAAGGATTTTCAACCTTTATCAAGAGTCTAGCTAGCTTCTTAAGACCTTCAACTTTGCGTGTTCGCATACTTGGAGCCTCTTCTAAAATCAATCTCTCAGTAGCTGTCTGATCGCCTAGGGAAATAAAGGCAGACTCTTCCAGCAAAGGTTTCATCCCCAAGATTTCAATGTAAAATCTTTCATTTAATTTTCGATTATTAACTTTCAAAGTCGGAACGATCCGAACAATCTCATTCACATTCATAAATTCCTCCAACTCTTTTATTTTAAAGGATTTTCGAATATTTTACAAGCCATATCTATTTTATTTAGAAATTCTTTAACAAAAAAACTGGGATTCCCCAGTTTCATTTCTTATAGGTAAAATAGTTTGAATAGTGCTACTGCTGCAATACCCGCTAAAATTGGAGCTACAACTGGAACCCATGCATACCACCATTTTGAATCACCCTTATGTTGACCAAGAACTGATTTTGGAAGGAGTTCGTGAAGAAGACGTGGTCCGAAGTCACGAGCTGGGTTCAAACCAGGCCCAGTAGGTCCACCAAGTGAAGCTACCAAAGCCAGCACTAGGAAACCAAGTGCCAAGTGTGCAATTCCAAGACCTGGTGCCAAAAATGGAGCGGCTTGGTTTTTTGCTTGCTCAAGCGCTGCTGTTACTTGTTCTTGAGGAATTGTTGTTCCTTGCGCTGCAGCTTGAGCTACTTGGTCATTAATTGTCGCCTGAGCTTTCGCTACTAATTCTGCACCAAAGAAGTTTTTAGTCAAACCAAGTGCTGCAAAGAAAAGAACGAATGAACCTACAAACTCATTGAGGAAGCCGTTAACAGTAGCTGCAAAACGTGATTCTTTTGTACCGTGGTCGATGCTTGAAATCGTTGAGAAGGTACCCAAGATATTGTTTGGGTTTTCTGTTTTCAAGTAGTAAGGACGGTGAGTCGCTACAACCAAAGCTTGACCGAAAATTGCTCCCAAAACTTGTGCTAGGATGTAAAATGGTACTTGCTCCCAAGAGAAAAGTCCACTAACAGCAAGTCCAAGAGTGAAAGCTGGGTTGATGTGGTTACCAGATACGTTACCAAACATCAAGGCTGGGATCATAACCCCCATACCGTAACCAACCGCGATAACGAGCCAGCCACTTTGGTGACCTTTCGTACCTTTAAGTTCAACGTTAGCAACTGCACCATTACCAAGAATGATCAAAATAGCAGTTCCCAAGAATTCTGTGGCATATTTAATAGCCCATGTAAAATCCATTTGATAGATTCTCCTTCAATTTTTTTAGACAATCTTTATTCTATCAATTTTTAGGCCTTTTAGCAATATCTTTTCTAAAAGAATCTATGGAAAACGCTTTATTTAACTTATCTTTAAGAAAAGGACAAAAGAAGTCAAACTCCTTTTGTCCTAATCGTTATTCTTGACGCTGACCAAAATCTGCAATCATCTGCTCCATCTCTTTGCGACTTGGAGTGGTCAACATATAAAGGTAATCCCCTTGTAGTTCTGCAAAGGCTGCTGGCATGATTTTTTTGACCTTGAATTGCTGGCTGTATTTGGCAAGAAGGTCCTCTTCTGAATAAACATAGTTGGCATTGGCACGACGTGATGTAGCTAGACAGTATTGAGGTTCAAACTCTGATGCTGGAAACTCTTCTCCTGCGACAATAGCCGCATAACCTCGGTAGAGATCCAAGGAGTGAGCAAAGTTATACACATCAATGGTAAAGCCACCTGCAGGACGGTTATTGTACTCAATGGCAATGTAATCGTCCCCGTCACGGAAGAACTCGATATGAAAAAAGCGTTCTCTCATTCCAAATTCTTTGACTATGGCCTCGCCATACTTGCGCAGTTTGGGATCCATATCCTTAAGCACATAGTAGGAATTATCCATCTTATAAATCATCAGATCAAGTGGTGTATGGGCATAATCGAAAGTCGTTGAAAAGATGATGTTGCCATCCTTGTCCACAAGCCCGTCAAAGGTACAGATTTCACTAGAAGTGACAAATTTCTCAAAAAAATAAACGGTAGAATGGTCCCATTCAGCCTTGAAGTGATTTACATCGTCTTCTGTCTCAAGCTTAAAGGTCGCTGCTGCTCCCACTCCGTTATCAGGTTTGGCAATCATTGGTAGGCCAATCGTCTCAACTGCTTGGTCCACATCTGCTTCAGTCTGGATAACAGTACCAGGTACCACAGGGACACCTGCTTTTTTGAAAAGTTTCTTCATCTCAGACTTAAACTTGGTCTTTTTGAGATCCTCTGGTTTGGCACCAAAGACATTGAATTGCTCTCTGAGTGTTGCGTCCAGCTCAAGCCAGTATTCATTGTGGGACTCGATGCGGTCGATTGGTCCATGCTTGTAGAAAAGAAAAGCTACTGCACGTTTGACTTCGTCTATGTTTTCAAGATTGTCCACACGGAAATACTCGGTCAGGCTATTGCGCAAAGGTTCATCTAGTTGTTCGTAAGGTTCTTGACCAATCCCCAAGACTGTAATGCCTTTATTGGCTAGCTCGATGGTAAATTGTTGGAAGTTTTGCGGATAGTAGGGAGAAATAACAAGGTAATTCATAGGCGACTCCTTTTATAGATACAGGTGTCCAAGAAAATAGGGCATTTGTTTACGCCACCATTCCCAGTCGTGGGCAACATCGTGTCCCCATTCAGCAAACCAGGCTGGAATTTGTTTCTGGTCAAAGGCTTCTTTAAGCTTGTAGAAAGATGGTAGACCGTCTTGTTCCCAGGCACCAAAGCCCGTACAAACGACAATCTCCGCCTGACGGTAACGATCAATAAACCAGCCGTCGTTTTGATTCCATATATAATCTACAGGTGAGTTTTGGTAAATGGCATCATCATTGTAGTAATCGCCAACGAAGAAACGTGCATCGTAAACACCGCTGAGGGCAATCACCTTGGTAAAGACATCTGGATGCTGGAGAAAGAAATTGAGTGCATGGTAGGCTCCCATCGAACAACCCGTCGTCATCATGCCATCAAACCAACCTGTTTTATGCTTGATAAAAGGAATGGCCTCCTCAATCACATAGCGTTCGTAGGCACGATGCATCTCCGCCTGGTCATGACCATTTTTCCAAGTGGCCAGCCAGCTCTCACTGTCCACACTGGAGAGAGTAAAGAACTGGACACGACCTTCCTCGATAAAGGAAGCACAGGCATCAATCATGCCAAAATCATAGTATTCGTTGTGACTGCCACCAGATGAAGCAAAAACAACAACTGGAATCCCAGCATGTCCATAACGGTTGAGGTACATTTCACGGTTGAGATTGCCGCTCCAGTGGCTAAGGTTTTCAATATGCATTGGCTTTCTCCTTTCCTAACTTACCATTTCTCTGCAAAAAATCGGAGACAGTCTGGTAAATTTTCCGACCATGGAATCTCACTATGGATAGCACCAGACTGAACTTTCAAGACAAGATTATCCAAGCCTACTCCACCTGCAATCAAATCACGGTAATAGCGAAGCGACGAGTCGATATAGGCTTGTTTAATATTGCCAGCCATCAAGGTCTTGTCCGTATCGTCTGCTTCTTCTGTTCCTACATAGATGAAAATGCGCTGTTCAGGCGTCAATTTCTTGCGCTCGATATAGCGGTTAAAGGCTTCTTGGTGAAGCCAGTTGGCAGATGAGAAGACACCTAGACAACCAATTCGGTCTTGGTACTCTAGTCCGATAAACTGGGTAATATTGCCTCCTAGTGACGAACCAATCATAGCCGTATGCTGGCGATCAGCTTTGGTACGATAGGTTTCATCGATAAAAGGCTTGACCACCTCCATGACAAACTCAGCATACTCCACACCCTTACCGCCAAACTGCTGCCCTGGGATAGGAGATTCTTGAAACTTCCAAGCCGCATACTCATTCATCCTCCCCATACCATCATTATCTATGGCAACGACAATCATGCGACTGATGTCAGGATTTCGCTTAATGGCCGGAATGATCTTCCAAGAGTGTCCGATATAGGACTCCTTGCTGTAAAAGACATTTTGCCCATCATGAAAGTAAACTACAGGATAAAAACGGTCTGTGTCCTTCTCGTAGTCCTTTGGCAGAAGCACACGCACACGACGCTCTTTTCCAGTATAAGGCACCTTGAGTTTGTGTTCTTTCATTTTTAAGTAAAAGTAGGAATGATTCATTGTCAGAAAACTCTCTATATTCAAAATTTTATCTCATTATACCATAAAAATAGAAAAAAAGTCAGTAATTGTCCATTTTAAGGATAAATAACTAACTTTTTCATTTATTTTTTTGAATTCTTCTGGATTTTATAATTAGAGGAGATTGTCAATTAACTCATCGACAGCATCTTTTTCAACCTGGGGAGTGATTTCAGTAATCATAATCCCAGCCACTGCTCGCTCAACCAAGCCTTCAACATCCATGCGTTTTTCATACTGCTCTGCATTCTCTATCTTAGGATTTGTCTTGGGACGGTCAGGCGCAAAAATTGTACAACAGTCCTCAAAAGGCTGGATTGAAATTTCAAAAGTATCGATTTCCTGCGCGATATCAATGATTTCCAACTTGTCCATCGTAACCACGGGACGAATGATAGGAGTGCTGGTCACAGCGTTGATAGTCTGCATGCTTTCCAAAGTTTGGCTAGCTACTTGGCCAAGACTTTCCCCATTGATGATAACTAAACCATTTCGTACCTCACGAATACGGTCGGTAATCCGCATCATAAAACGACGGGTCAAGGTCATGAGGTAGGCTTCTGGCGCCTTAGCCTTGATTTCTTCTTGAATCTCTGTAAAAGGCACCTCAATAAACTGGATATTGCCCCCAAACTTGGTCAATTTCCGAGTCAAATCGTGGGCTTTCTTGAGGGCACCTGGACTGGTGTAAGGTGGGCTAGCAAAGTGGACGGCTTCAATATCAACCCCACGTTTAAGAGCTAGATAACCTGCTACAGGTGAGTCAATCCCTCCTGACAACATGAGCATACCTTTACCAGAACTTCCCACAGGTAATCCTCCTGCTCCACGAAAGGTTTCATAGGAAAGATAGGCAGCCTCTTCACGAATCTCAACCTGAAGATTAATATCTGGATTTTTCATCTGAGCTTGTACGTTTGGAATAGCCTCGAAAACAGCTCCACCAAGAGTTTGATTCAGTTCACGACTATCTAATTCAAAGTTGTGGTCGCTACGCTTACTAGTGATTTTAAAGGTCATCCCTTCCTTGTAGATTTCCTTCATAATCTCTTGGACAGCAGACTTCAGAACGTCCACTGACTTTTCAATCTTATACACAGGAGAAAAGTTTTGAATCCCAAAGACTTGTTTGAGCGATTCTGCAACTGCTGTATAATCAGCTCCATTGAGGTAAGCGTGGGCACGGTCGCGATCTGCGGTTACCTTAACTTGGGGATAGATGGACAAAACGTCCGAAATATTATTACGAAGTTTATTGATGAAACGCATACGATTTTTGTGTTTGGTTGATAATTCTCCGTAACGAATCATAATTTCTGAATACTGCATAAATGCTCCTATCTTACTTTTCTAGTTTGATTGTAAATTAATTTTAGCTTGGTCAAAAACTGCTCGACCTGACTCATATCATTTTCCAAGTCTAGGCTTAGACGCACAGCTGACTGTGCCTTATCCTTTTCCACTCCCATTGCAATCAAGGTCCCCGCAGGTTTTCCTGCCTTGGACGAACAAGCAGAGGTTGTGGAAATGAAAATGTCATAGTCTTCAAAAGCGTGAACAATGACTTCACCACGAACACCTTTAATCCCAAAAGTCAGGATATGAGGGGCAAAGTCTTCCTCATCTGAAAAGACAAAAATATCTGGATAATCCAGAAGGGCTTGGCGAATGACTGCCTTCATCTGCCCCGTCTTGCTAGTAAAGACAGCTAACTTTTCCATAGACAAACGGAGGGCCTTGGCTGTTGCTGCGATCCCTGCCACATTTTCAGTTGTCGAACGATAGTCTCCCTCTTGACCGCCACCTGTTAAAAGAGGCATGATCCTCTTACCAGACTTGATATAGACAAATCCAACACCTCTGACACCATGAAACTTATGACTTGAGAAGGTCGCGAAATCCACTCGATCTGTCAGATAGTTTTCAGTCGGAATTTTAGCAAGTGCCTGAACCGCATCAACGTGGAAGGAAATGGTCGGCTTATCTGCCAAAAGTTCTGAGATAGCCTCAATAGGCTGGATAGAGCCAATTTCGTTGTTAACTGCCATGATGGAGACGAGAGTCGTATCAGGACGTATCAAATCTGCTAATGCTTCAACATCCACAAATCCTCTGCTATCAACTGGAGCAAAATCTATCTCAAAACCTTGACTTTTCAGCCAAAGGGCTGACTCCTTGACTGCTGGATGTTCAATAGTTGATACGATGATGTGCTTGCCAAACTGGGCTTTTTCAAAGGCCACCCCCTTGATGACCCAGTTATCTCCTTCTGTACCACCTGAGGTAAAGAAGAATTCATCACTCTTCTTCCCAATCAAATCTGCAATTTGCTGCCGGGAAGCATCTAAAATTCGTGTTGCCTGATCTCCCAAACGATGGAGACTAGATGGATTTCCTACAATTTTTGAAGCGACCTGCATGTAAGTTTCAAGTGCTTCAGGATAAGGCTTGGTTGTCGCCGAATTATCAAAGTAGATCATGTTTTCTCACGCTTTCTAAAATCACTCCTTCTATTGTATCACGAAAAGAGACCTGCGACAAGAAAGGGAGTTTTCTCTTTTTTTAAGATTTTTTTAAAGAAATGAGGTATAATAAATCATAATTAAAGGAGAGTATCATGTCTAACTATCGTAGAACTTCAAAACCAAAAACAGAACACATCAAAAAGGGATTTACTGTCTTTCAAAAAACGATTGCTACCATCGGTAGTATCCTTGGCCTCATCACCGCTACTATCACCATTATGAACGCCATGGATAATAACAAAAACAACAAAAAAGAACCGACGACAACCCAAACAACTGTTGTCAAGGAGATTCAAAAGGAATCCCCTCAGGAAAATACTACACCTAACAGGGACAACACTTCCACTAAAGAAAATACCACGCAAGAAGAAACTTCTCAATCCAATAAAAAAGAGGAGAAAAAAGAAGAGCAGAAAACAACAACTCAGGATTCTTCTACACCTTCCTCAACAAAAGAAACAAGCGATAATGGAACACAGTCAAATACGACGAGTTCTGAAACTAAAACGAACCAGTAATCACCAAAATAGCTTCTTTCCAAATTTGGAAAGAAGCTATTTTTTATTGTTGCAATACTTTTCGTGGTTTGGTTCCCTCAGCTGGACCGATGACACCTGCCATTTCGAGTTCTTCCATAAGGCGGGTCGCACGATTAAATCCAACTGACAAACGACGCTGAATCATTGAAGCGCTAGCTTTCTGGGTTTCGATAACCAAAGCCTTAGCTTCTTCAAAAAGCGGATCGCCACCAGCTTCACCATCAGAAAAATCTCCTTCATTTTCAGGAACATCTCCTGGGTCAAAGCTGTCATCGTAGTCCGCATCTGCCTGAGCCTTGATGAAGTTTACGATACGTTCAACATCATCATCCGAGATAAAGGAACCTTGCAGACGGACTGGATGATTTTCATCAATTGGTTTAAAGAGCATATCTCCTCGACCAAGCAGTTTTTCTGCTCCATTCTCATCCAAGATGGTTCGTGAATCTGTACCTGATGAGACTGCAAAAGCCACACGAGATGGGACATTGGCTTTGATAAGACCAGAGATAACATCAACCGATGGACGCTGCGTTGCGAGAATCATGTGAATCCCTGCGGCACGCGCTTTCTGTCCGAGACGAATAATGGCATCTTCCACTTCCTTGCTAGCCACCATCATGAGGTCTGCCAACTCATCCACAATGACAACAATCAAAGGCAGCGGTACTTGTTTGTACTCAGATTGGCTATTAAATTCCTCAACCTTGGCATTGTAACCAGCGATATTTCGCACACCAACCTTGGCAAAGAGTTCGTAACGGTTTTCCATCTCATCCACAACCTTTTGCAGGGCCTTGCTGGCCTTGCGTGGATTGGTCACAACTGGGATCAAGAGATGAGGAATGTCGTTGTAAACTGATAGCTCAACCATCTTTGGATCCACCATCATAAACTTGACTTGGTCTGGTCTTGCTTTCATCAGAATGCTAGCAATAATACCGTTAACTGCGACTGATTTCCCTGATCCCGTCGAACCTGCAACGAGTAGGTGGGGCATCTTGGAAAGGTCAAAGGTGCGGGCAGTTCCATTGACAGCCTTACCCAGAGGAATTTCGAGGAGATTTTCTGGTTTAGTCTGAGACTGTTCCCAGAGTTCTCGGAAGGAAACAGTCGCGATTTCTGAGTTAGGAACCTCAATTCCGACTAAGGATTTACCAGGTATTGGTGCCTCAATCCGGACGTCCTTGGCCGCCAGAGCTAGCGCTAAGTCATCTGCCAGATTGGAAATGCGGTTAACCCGTACACCAACTGCTGGCTTGACTTCATACTTGGTAACTGATGGTCCTATTTCAGCCCGTTCCACCGTCACCTTGATACCAAAGCTAGCAAAGGTTTCTTCTAAAATTTTGATATTTTCTCGAACAATCTTCTTTTCCTTGGACTGATCTTTGGGTTTATCTGGCGCAAAGAGTTGCAAGCTTGGCAGTTTGTATTCGAGAGCTTCTTTGGCAGAAAAATCAACCTGCACCTCTTCATCCTCAAAGTCTTCTTCCACATCTGGAACGTCAAAATCAGTTTGAGGGAGGATAATCTCCGGTTCGATCCACTCTTCCTCAGGAATTTGGGGGAAATCGTAGTCTGGTACCTCTGATAAGATTTCTCCCGTTTCAGGATCTACAGGAGGAAGCGGTAATGCATCCTGTTCTTCTTGTTCTCTCTGAATTCTGGCGGCTTCTTCAGCTTCTTGACGAGCCTTCTCTTCTTCTCTCTTGATGAAGCGTTCCTGTTTTCTCTGTTCCTGTTTTTCTATGAAGGATCTGAACTGAGCTCCAATAAAGGCTGCAACATCATAAATAGACCAGGGACTAACCAAGAGTGCCCCAACTAGAATCAAGAGAACTCCAATAAAGTACGATCCGATATTGGAGAAAAGAAAGGATATGGGGATATAGAGTCCAACACCAAGCAGGCCTCCACCAGCAAAGCTAGTCACCCGCATACCAGTCAGGTCCGTCATAACTTGAGACAGGGTCCCTTTTAGGACTGACTGCTCCAAGCCATATTTCCATACCAAGTAGGCCTCAAAAATCAAGAGTAAGCCAGCAAAGATACAGAGAAATCCTGACAGAAGTCCCTCTTGCTTGCGGATCCATTTAAAAAGAAAAAGATAGATGAGGAGACCACCTATGGCCACATAGGCCAAACTTCCGACCACCAGTCGAATGAGATTGTAAAGAGTGACACCTGCTGCACCGAGTTTGAGGGCTGCAATAATTAACAATAAGGCAATTCCTAAGGAAATTAGCATCCTCTGGATAGCCTGTTTTCTTTCAAGTTCTGCTTTAGACGGTCTCCGTCTTGTTTTTGTAGTATTCTTGTTTGCCATTCTTCTATTATACCATAATTCACAGCCATTTCGAATAGAGAAAAAGATTGCACCAAATGGTAACAATCTTTCTATTCTAATCCTTTTTATGCTTGTGGTTTTCGTAGGTAACCATAAACCACACCGCTTACGATTGCTCCAATCAAGACAAAGACTAGGTAAAGTAGGGCATTTGAAGTTAGAGCGATAACGAAGATTCCTCCGTGTGGCGCCATGAGTTTGATTCCTGCAAGACCAACGAGTCCACCTGCTACTGCTGAACCAAGGATAAAGCTTGGAATCGCACGAGCTGGGTCTGCTGCACCAAACGGAATTGCTCCCTCAGTGATAAATGACAAGCCCATGATGATGTTTGTTAAACCAGAGTTGCGTTCTTCTTTGGTAAATTTATCTTTGAAAAGAAGGGTTGCGACAAAGATAGCAAGTGGTGGAACCATTCCTCCAGCCATAACTGCTGCCATAGCTACAGAACCACCTGAAGAAACAGTCGCTGCAAGCGTACCTGTACCAAAGACATAAGCAGCTTTGTTAACCGGTCCACCCATGTCAACAGCCATCATGCCTCCAAGAACGATACCAAGAAGGACAGCTGAACCTCCTCCAAGACCGCCTAGGAAGGCATTCATAGCGGTGTTGATTCTTGCCATTGGGATGTTAACAGCTAGCATGACAAATCCAGTCAAAATTGTTCCAAAAAGTGGCAAGAGAAGGATTGATTTAGCACCTTCAAGTGAACGAGGAACTTTGACATATTTCTTGATAGCAAGAACCAAGGCTCCTGCGATAAATCCACCAACAAGTGCACCTAGGAAACCAGATGAGACACCTGCAAGAGTTGAAGTTGCTTCACCACCTGCGGCATAAGGAATTTTACCAAAGGCAAAACCTTCTTTAGCAATAGCACCAGCCACAAAACCAGCTACCAAACCTGGTTTTTCAGCAATAGAGTAGGCTACATAACCAGCAAAGACTGGAAGCATCAAGCCAAAGGCTGCTCCACCAATTTTCATGAACATAGAAGCTAGTTCATGGTAGGATCCGAGATTGCCAAGACTATCTTGTGGCACACCAAAAGCTCCGTCGATTAAGAAGGCGAGGGCAATCATGATACCACCACCGATAACGAATGGCAACATTTGAGATACACCACTCATCAAGTGTTTGTAGAAAGCTCCACCGATACTTTGTTTTTCATTAGATGCTGTTGCAGATTTTGCTCCATTAGCAGCACGATAAACTTCAGCATCTCCTGAAAGAGCCAAATTGATCAATTCTTCTGTCTTACGGATACCGTCTGCAACCGGGCGATTGATCAATGGTTTCCCATCGAAACGATCCATCTCAACAGCCTTGTCTGCTGCGATGATAACAGCTTTAGACTTACGTATGTCCTCTGCAGTTAGTTGATTTCCAACACCGCTGGCACCATTGGTTTCAACCTTGATCCCAACACCCATTTCAGCAGCCACTTTTTGAAGGGCTTCTTGGGCCATGTATGTGTGGGCAATACCTGTCGTACAAGCTGTAACAGCTACGATAAAGTCGCCAGAGTCATTAGCAGGTACTTGAACAGCTTCCTCAGCTTTTTCTGAAGCTTGGTCAAAGAGTTCGATAACTTGATCTGCAGATGTTACTTGGCGAAGTTTGTCAGCAAATCCGTCTTTCATCAAGTATTGAGACAATTCTGCCAAGGCTGCCAAATGAGTATCATTGGCACCTTCTGGAGCTGCAATCATGAAGAAGAGGTCTGTTAGTTGCCCATCCAAGCTCTCATAGTCAACACCCTTGTTTGACTTAGCAAAGAGAACTGTTGCTTCTTTGACCGCAGAGTTTTTACTGTGGGGCATAGCGATTCCGTCACCCAAACCAGTGGAAGTGAGAGCTTCACGCGCTAAAATGCCTTCTTTAAAGGTTTCAAAGTCCGTCACGTAACCGTGATCTACCAAGCTATGAATCATCTCTTCGATGACAGCTATTTTTTCAGTTGCCTGTAAATCCAGCAACATGACATCTTTTCTCAATAGGTCTTGAATTTTCATCGTTTTTCTACCTCAACTTTTTCATATGTTTCTTTAATAAATTCCGCTGTTGCCAAGTCATCCGAGAAGGTAGTTGCTGTTCCACAAGCTACTCCCCATTTGAAGGCCTCTACTGCATCTTTAGATTTGACAAATTCACCTGTAAACCCAGCAACCATTGAGTCGCCAGCTCCCACTGAATTTTTGACCGTTCCCTTGATAGGTTTTGCGAAGTAAGCTCCTTCAGATGTGACAAGGAGGGCACCGTCCCCAGCCATGGAGATGATAACGTTTTGAGCACCTTTAGCTAACAATTCTCGAGCATATTTCTCGATTTCATCTAAACTTTCAAGTTTCACTCCAAAGATAGCTCCAAGCTCGTGATTGTTTGGTTTCACCAAAAGTGGCTGGTAGTCTAAACTATCAATCAAGGTCTGTCCTTCAAAATCACAAACGACTTGCGCACCAGTCTGACGTGTCAAGGCAATCAAATCCTTATAGATAACATTGCCTAGGTTCTTAGCACTCGAACCTGCAAACACAACCGTATCTTCTGCAGTCAAACTAGACAAAATAGCTTTCAATTCTTCTAACTGAGCCGGTTCAACATTAGGACCAGTCCCGTTGATTTCTGTTTCTTGGTCTGCTTTGATCTTGACATTGATACGAGTATCTTCTGCTACTTGGACAAAACGCGTTTCGATTTCCTCTTCTGCCAAAGTATCTGTGATAAATTTACCAGTAAAGCCTCCGATAAATCCAGTCGCAGTATTAGGAATATCCAAGCGTTTCAAGACACGACTGACATTGATTCCTTTCCCACCAGCAAACTTATCATCACTGTCCATACGATTGACACTGCCGACTTGAACTTGGTCCAAGCGCACGATATAGTCTATGGATGGATTGAGTGTGACTGTATAAATCATACTTCTATTACCTCCGTTTTCTTCTTAATAGCCTGCAAGAGCTCATGCCCTTGACTTGTGATGACAATAGCGCGTTTGAGTGGTGCTACCTTGGCAAAGCAAGTTTGACCAATCTTTGACGAATCCACCAAGACATAGGTCTGTTTGGCATTCTCCAAAATGGCTCGCTTCACAGCTCCCTCCTCCATATCAGGAGTCGTATAATAACCATCGTCCACACCATTCATCCCGATAAAGGCTCGGTCAAAGTGCAATTGATTAATTTGGTTAAGAGCAACACCCCCGATACATGCATCTGTTGCCATCTTGACACTTCCTCCAACCATGACTGTTGGAATCTGTTTTTCAACCAACTGAACCGCATGATGGATGGAGTTGGTCACAACTGTGATATTCTTATTAACCAATTCCTTGATTAAAAAAGCAGTTGTCGTTCCAGCATCGATAAAGATGACATCTTTTTCCTTAATAAGAGAGGCTGCTTTTTGAGCCAGTAGCTTCTTCTCTTGAAGGTTTTTGACAGATTTTTCTTGGATGGTTTCTTCTTCCTGCAAGGAGTGAGGTAGTTCTGCTCCACCATGCACACGGCGAAGCTTGTTTTCCGCCTCCAACTCATCCAAATCTCTTCGTACCGTTGATTCTGATGTTTCTAATAGACTAACCAATTTTTCTAGGGAAACTACATGATGTTGATTTAACTCCTCTAAAATCAGTTGCTTCCGCTCAGTTTTTAACACCAAATCACCTCCTGTTATCGTTTACACTATTCATTCTAGCACATTCTCTACCAAAGTCAAGCATTTTTTATCAATTTCTTTCAAATTCTATCATTTTTCTTAATTCCAGAATTTTTATTGCAAGATAAGAGGCTTTATGGTAGACTATTTGAGTAAGTATTGGAAGATTACTCAAGAGGCTTAAGAGGCCGTGTTGGAAACGCGGTAGGCGTGTAACAGCGTGCGTGGGTTCGAATCCCATGTCTTCCGTAGAAAAAAGAAAAACTGCATCTCAATGCAGTTTTTTATCGTTCTAAGAACAATATTTAGAAATGAAAGGCTGAGTTACTCTAACTATCACACCATATTTTTCTGTATCCTTCCCTATCCTAGAATCACTTTGATTCCATCAAAAAACAAGTAGTTTATTAAGACTACTTGTTTTTCTTTTAAATCTTAGGATTAGATATTGCTTTTATCTTTCTTATCTGAAGATTTGTCTGTTGATTTATCAGTGGATTTGTTTGAAGATTTATCAGAAGACTTGTCTGTTGATTTATCATTAGACTTCGTTGAGTTTTTACGGACAATTTTATCATAACCTTCTGTATCATCAAGCAACTCTGTCGCCAAAGTACGGTAATCTTCTTGAGAAATCAGCCAGTTTCCATCCTTATCCTTTGTTAATTTGATTTCAGTATCAAAATCACCAGTAGTGAAAGGTGTATGAGCTAAGTTAGGGTCAACGTCACTGTAGGTTGAGAAATCTTTCTTGAATAGATGCTCAAAAATCCAGTAAGAAACCAATGTTTGGTAACGCTTGATGTCAACGTTTGAACCAGCTTGATTGTATTTACCTAGGTTATCAACACCTCCAATAAGAGTAGTGAGAACTTCCCTTGTAGATGAAGCCAATCCTTTAGAGTGTAACTTCTTAGAGTTGAAAGTAACAGTCGCTGTATTTCCTGATTCATCAACCTTCACGTCTTTAACAGTGTAAGAACCGATATCTTGATATAATCTACGTCTCATCTTCAAGAAACCTGAAATAGTTTCTTCTGGAGTTTCAACAGGGAAATCTTTGTGCCATTGTACTGAATAGGTAGATGCAGGTGAAAGACCTTCTTCTTTGATTTTTTCACTTGTTTGTACAGCAAATACTGCCTCAGTCCATTTTTCATAAGTGTCGCCATAAATCTTCTTAAATCGAGCAGAGTCGCTAGTGAGAACAGAGTCTAGGAGAATTTCAGCATCTTTTGTAACTTTTTCTTTAACTTCTGCTGCTTCATCCTTCTTCTCAACTTGTTCCGTATTCTCCTTGTTATCAGAAGAAGCTTCAGATGACTGATTAGAAAATACAGAACATGCACCCAAGACAACCGTCGAAAGTGCTAAGATACTTAGTAACTTGATCTTTTTCATGTTTCACCTCATTATGAAAATTTACTCTTGGAGACTACCTCCAAGGATAGTTGTTTAGAAAAACACTGGGTTTATCTAACGGAGAATGGGGGATTCGAACCCCCGCGCCAGTTACCCGACCTAACGATTTAGCAAACCGTCCTCTTCAGCCTCTTGAGTAATTCTCCACTAACACACTAGAATAAATAGGATACAACGAAGGATACAATTCGGAAAAAATCTACTGTATACCTGTTCATAATGGAGCCGGTGGGAGTCGAACCCACGTCCAAACACCTGCCAACATATTTGTCTACAACCATAGGTTATGTATTGTTTTAACAGTCCCTCGACACATAACTCAAGCCTAGGAACTGCGAGTCTATTAATCTCTTATCAAACCACTAGACAAGGCTTGATCGTATCTCGCTAATCATAAGACCTGTCATTGAACACGAGCAATCCAAATCAGGTCACGCCTGCTGGTTTTTAGGCAGCTAGAGCGTAAGAAGTGTTATTTTTTGCAGTTATATTTAACTGAGCGTTTACGTCGCCACACGGGTTGCAAAATATGCCTCATAATGCCTGTCGAATCCGTAACGACCCCAGGATGTTAGAACTATTATAACCTATCTTCAAAAAAAATGCAAAATCAAGCCGTTTCTTTAGAAAAGATACGTTTTTAAAGTATTTGATAAAGCTTGATAACCAGCTACACTCAGATGGAGGCCATCCGTTGTATAGGCTGATTGAAGTTGTCCTTCTGAATCCGTCAAACTATCATAAATTGGTAGAAAATCTACTTGCATATAGGCGGAGGCTAGAGCCTCATAGGCTTGATTCCATTCTCTGATCTTTTCATTGGTTCGGATATAAACAGTCTGCTTGTATTCTTCTCCTTCATTGACTGGCAGAATAGAAACAAGCTTTATTTGTGACAGCGGATAATCTCGGGCAATCGATTGGATTACACGCTCAAGATTATCCAAAGCATCATTCATGGGAATATCTTTTCCAATATCATTTGTCCCAATTAAGAGAACAATTTGATCGACAGCATCACCATAAAGATGGGCATCCAAATTCTCTAATAACAATCTCGTCTGATAGCCTCGGATGCCACGATTAACAATCGTCTTGGCAACACCAAATAACTCTTGAAGAGGGTAATATTCCACTATCGAATCACCAATAAAGATGATATCTGGCTCTAGAACAGATACTTGATTCAATTCACGATACTTGGTTTGAATTTTTTCCTGCTCCTTTAAGAGCCAATTCTCTAATAACTGTACTGCCACCCTATCCCTCTTTCTCTAACCAATTCTCTAGAACTTGATAAACGCCCGCCTGGCTGTTAGCTGGAGCTAGGGAAGTTGCAACTGCCTTGGCCTCATCAGCTGCATTTTGCATCGCATAGGCAATTCCAGCCAGCTCTAGCATTTCGACATCGTTTTCGCTATCACCAAAGGCCATGATTTGTTCCGATTTCAAATTCCAGCGCTTGAGTAATTCTTCCAATCCCCAGGCCTTGTGAACCCCAGCCTGCAGGATATCGATACAGCCATAACCGCTAGAAACAGCTCTTACACGACCATCAAATAAATCATTAATTTCCTGCAAAACTGAACTAGAACGTTCTTCACCAACGACCATGCTCATCTTTAGAACTCCTCCAAAGAGGTCTGAGTTTAGCTCATCCACAAAATTGGTCCTTTGGTAAAGTTTTTCAATCATCTCTGGTGTCATAAATTTTTCTAGGTCTGTAAAAACAGTCCCTTCCTTGACAAAACTCCCGTTCATACTAGTGACGACGAACTGATCTCGGCACTCTCTCCCTTTAAAATGAAGGAGAGCCTTGTCAACCATAGCATCATCCCAGGTCTGCGCTTGAATCAGTTCATTGTTTTCAAAAATACGCGCCCCATTGGCAACGACTAGAACTACTCTACTCGCCAAGTGTTCTAGTAATTGCCTCATACGGTGAACTTCATTCCCCGTCGCAATGACAAAACGGATACCTCGTTCATCTAATTGGTCTAAAATCTTTTCTAAACGCGGCAAGTCCAGTTGCCCTCTTGGATCCAGCAAAGTTCCATCCATATCCGTTGCAATTAATTTAATCGTCATCTCGTCTCCTTTAGGGCGAGCGTCTACCACTTCAACCCTACATGTTCATTCATTTCTTTATAGGCCGTGTCAATTCGTTCCTTGGTCGCCTCGTCCAACTTGTCACGGTGACTGCCCCCCTCGATGAAGTCCTCTAGGATATAGGTCTGATAGAGGAAAAGCGGATAGCCTTCTGGAGAGTAAGTTCCTTTAGGTGTTCGATTGACCCAAGTAGGATGCGCTTTGGCGGTTTCAATCCTTGTCTTTCCATCTTTTTTCTTAATGGTCACATCCATAAGAACACCGCGCTCTGTCCACTTGGCATTTTCCTCGTCTTGCATGGTTTCAATGCGTTGATTTGAGAGGAAATTTCCCATGGAATAGATAATCAGTTTTTTGTCACCATCTTTTTCAACTGTTTCGGCAGGTTCAACGACGTGAGGATGTCCTCCAAAGATAATATCAGCTCCCCAGTCAATCATCTTATGGTACAGTGTTTTCTGTTCTTCCGTTGGTTCTAGCTGGTACTCAATTCCCATCTGAGGCATGATGACAGTAATATCCGCTTCTTTCTCTGCGCGCTCGATTTCTGCCTTCATCTTATCTTCATTCAAATCAGAAAGATAGCGATTATAGTCCTCTTGAGAGATATACTGCTCAATGCCATTAAAACCATAAGAATAGGCCAGGAGAGCTACCTTGATACCATTGACTTCCTTGATGACTATAGGGGCTTGGTCACGGGATTCATGTGTGTAGACTCCGATGGGTGTCATTCCAGCCTTTTCAATAGCTTGAGCCGTTGAAACCACTCCCTCAATTTGAGAATCCAAAATATGATTATGAGCCAAGTCTAGAACTTGGTAGCCTGCATCCTTGATCGCATCCATGACTTCCCCTGGTGCATTAAAAAGAGGATAACCTGCCAAGTAGTGGTCCTTGTTCACCGTTCCTTCAAAGTCACCAATCACCAAATCCGCTTGTTTGAGCCAGGGTTTTACATACTCAAAATTTTCATGGAAATCATAGGTCCCATCTTCTTTAAGAGCTGTTCGGTAGATAGGGATATGATAAAGAAGGTCACCATTTGCCATGATACGTGCCGTTGTTTCACCAGACTGATCTTCCTTGGATTGACCAGATGTACTAGCTGAATCAAGAGTTTGGCTACCAGGGCTTGTTCCCTTACTACCTTGTACTGCTCGAACTAATAAGTTCCCCCCCATGGATAAGGCAACTGCAAGCAATAACACAATAATAAACTGGGCATTGGTCCAGGATTTATAATTCCGAAAGAAATCCACACTAGTTCTCCACACCCCATAAAGAGAGCCCTGAGACCGTCTATCTTGTCGCTTTTCCATCTTTATTCCCCCTTGCTTTTTGGTGCAAGTCTTTTCTTTTATTATACCACAGACAAAAGAGGAATACCGTTTATTATATTATTTTTTAGGAACTTCTGCGACTTTCTTTCTCGCCTATTTTGTGTTATCATGTAGAGGTAATGAAAGGAGAGAAAATGTCTACAATAGAACGTATTACAAAAGCTGCTCACTTAATTGATATGAACGATATTATCCGCGAGGGGAATCCAACTCTTCGCGCAGTTGCTGAGGAGGTCACTTTCCCACTGTCTGACCAGGAAATCATCCTTGGTGAAAAGATGATGCAATTCCTCAAACATTCCCAAGATCCTGTTATGGCTGAGAAAATGGGGCTCCGCGGTGGTGTTGGGCTGGCTGCTCCCCAACTCGATATTTCAAAACGCATTATTGCCGTCTTGGTCCCAAATATTGTGGAAGAAGGTGAAACTCCACAGGAAGCCTACGACTTGCAAGCTATTATGTACAATCCAAAAATTGTATCTCACTCTGTTCAGGACGCTGCTCTTGGCGAAGGAGAAGGGTGTCTTTCTGTTGACCGAAATGTGCCTGGCTATGTTGTCCGTCATGCCCGTGTCACTGTTGATTACTTTGACAAGGATGGCGAAAAACACCGAATCAAGCTCAAGGGATACAACTCTATCGTTGTCCAACATGAAATTGATCATATAAACGGAATCATGTTTTACGATCGTATCAATGAGAAAGACCCATTTGCTGTCAAAGATGGACTCCTCATCCTCGAATAAAGAAAATCCCGTTGCAAGACGGGGTTTTGTGTTATAATAGAGGCATGAAAACAAATGATATTGTCTATGGCGTACACGCCGTTACAGAAGCCCTCCTTGCAAACACTGGAAATAAACTCTACCTCCAAGAAGATCTTCGAGGTAAGAATGTTGAGAAGGTCAAGGAACTGGCTACAGAAAAAAAGGTATCCATTTCTTGGACCTCAAAAAAATCCCTCTCTGAAATGACCGAAGGCGCTGTCCATCAAGGTTTTGTTCTACGAGTGTCCGAATTTGCCTATAGCGAGCTAGATCACATCCTTGCAAAAACACGTCAAGAAGAAAATCCACTTTTATTGATTCTGGATGGTCTAACTGACCCTCACAACTTAGGCTCTATCTTAAGGACTGCTGATGCGACCAATGTTTCAGGTGTCATCATTCCCAAGCACCGTGCTGTCGGAGTGACTCCTGTCGTTGCCAAAACGGCCACAGGTGCTATTGAGCATGTACCGATTGCGCGAGTGACCAACCTCAGTCAAACCCTAGACAAACTCAAGGATGAAGGCTTCTGGACCTTTGGAACGGATATGAACGGTACTCCTTGCCACAAGTGGAATACAAAAGGGAAAATCGCCCTCATCATCGGAAATGAAGGAAAAGGCATCTCCAGCAACATCAAAAAACAGGTCGATGAAATGATAACCATTCCCATGAATGGGCATGTTCAAAGCCTCAATGCCAGTGTGGCTGCAGCCATTCTCATGTACGAAGTTTTCCGAAACCGACTATAAAAAAGTTTCCAATCAAGTGATTGGAAACTTTTTTCTTAACTATGTTCTGTAATAAATTTGTAGGCTTCTTGACCAGCGATAGCCCCATCTCCAACTGCTGTTGTGACTTGGCGAAGGTCTTTTTGGCGAACATCCCCAACCGCAAAGATACCATCAACAGCAGTCTTCATGTGGTTATCTGTTACAATCCACCCCGCCTGGTTTTGAATATTCAATTCTTTAACAAAATCGCTAACAGGATCCAAACCGACATAGATAAAGACACCACCGAAGGCTTGCTCTGTCACTTGACCCGTTTTTACATTTTCAAAAATTACAGATTCTACTCGATTTTCACCTTTAATTTCCTTGACAACAGAATCCCAGATAAAGTTGATTTTCTCATTTGCAAAAGCACGGTCTTGCAAAACCTTTTGGGCACGAAGTTCATCTCGACGGTGAACAATAGTGACAGTCTTGGCAAAGCGAGTCAAGAAGAGGGCTTCTTCTACCGCTGAATCTCCACCACCGACTACGAGCAAGTCTTGATCACGGAAGAAAGCTCCATCACAGACCGCACAGTAAGAAACACCTCGACTGTTCAGTTCTTCTTCTCCGGGAACTCCCAAAAGACGGTGTTTGGAACCAGTTGCTACAATGACAGTACGGGTTTCGTAAACTTGATCATCAGTGATTACCTTCTTATAGTCACCCTGGTCTTCAATATTCTCAACGTAGCCATAAAGATGCTCCACTCCAAGGTTTTCAAGTGGTTCAAACATCTTTTCAGCCAATTCAGGTCCACTGATGTTGGCATAACCTGGATAGTTTTCAATATCAGATGTGTTGTTCATTTGCCCGCCTGGCAGACCACCTTCAATCAAAGCCACTTTCAGATTGCTGCGAGCGGCATATAAGGCAGCGGTCATTCCCGCAGGTCCAGCACCGATAATAATCGTATCGTACATTTCAATTCCTTCTTTCTTGTTGTAACTATCTTTATTCTAACTCATTCTTGTTCGTCACGCAAGGATTATGCCTTGACAACCAAGAGCAAACTCATGACGGCAAAGGATAACACCGGAACGACCAAGACTCCAATCATAATCATATCATAGAGATGGGCTTGGCGAGCTTTGGCTGTCTTGTCCACACCAGACATAGCTCTCAATCCGATCCAAATCCCCAGAAAAATCACGACAAGGATGGTCGTTAAGATCAAACTCTCGAAATACAAAGAAAATAGATGCAGTAGCATGATCTCTCTCGTTTCTATCTTTTTTAAAGAGTAAACTCAGCTAGTCCAACTAACTGAGTTTTCCTTTTTCTATTATATCAAATATAAGTCCGTTTGTAACTAGCAAAGAATTCTTTTGTTCGTTCTTCTTTCGGATGATTGATGATTTCATCCGGTGTACCAGACTCGATGATTTTCCCTTTATCTAGGAACAAAATCTTATCTGCCACTTGGGCTACAAAAGACATATCGTGACTGACCAAAATCATGGTCTGACCTAACTTGGCAGCGTCTGCAATAGACTTTTCTACTTCACCGACCAACTCTGGGTCAAGGGCTGAAGTGGGCTCGTCCAAGAGCAAGACATCTGGTTTCATAGCAAGCGCACGCGCTAGGGCAACCCGTTGCTTCTGTCCACCTGATAAGTGTCGAGGGTAATGGTTTTCACGGTCAGAAAGTCCAACCTTAGCCAACTCTTCCTTGGCGATTTTTGTTGCTTCCTCGTCCGATAATTTTTTAACGACAACCAAACCTTCCTTGACATTGTCAAGGGCTGTTCGGCGTTCAAACAAATTAAACTGTTGGAAAACCATAGACAACTTGCGACGAAGGGTTAGGATTTCTTCTTGGCTAATCTGCGAAAAATCAACTTTAAAATTGTCAATCTGAATCGTTCCACTATCTGGAGTTTCAAGGTAGTTCAAACTACGAAGAAAGGTTGATTTCCCAGCTCCAGATGAACCAATCAAAGCCACTACCTCCCCTTTTTGGATATCCAAGTTCAGATGATTCAAGACTGTCTGTCCTGAAAAGGATTTGCTTAAATTCGAAATCTTAATCATTAACGAAGGTCTCCTTTCACATCTGTAGACACTGTATCCGGCGCTGAGATAGCCATTTTTCTCTCGATGAAACGGCCGAGGCTTTCAATTCCGATATTGACCACCCAGTAAACGAGAGCAACGGAGATGAAGCGTTCAAAATAGCGGTAATCTGCTCCACCTAAAATCTGAGCTTGGGCAAAGACCTCCACAACACCTGCGCTAAAGGCTAGAGAAGTTCCTTTGGTCAAACCGATAAGGGAATTAATCAAAGTCGGTGTCGCTACCACCGCTGCATTTGGAATAATCACGCGACGGTATACTTGCGCACGAGTCATACCCAAACTGCGTGCCGCCTCAATTTCACCTGGATTAACAGAAAGGATGGCCGCACGAATCGTTTCACTTGCATAAGCCGCCTCATTAAAAGCAAAGGCCACAATCGCAAAAAGCGCTGCTGGAATCGCATTGATATTGAGACCAGTTCCCCATTGTTGGTTGATAGCTTTCAGTGCTAAAGGAATTCCGTAGTAGGTCAACATAAGTTGAACTAGGATTGGGGTACCTTTTAAGAAGCTGACGAAAAAGGCCTGCAAGGGATATAAAATCTTAACACGATTGATCTTAACAATGGCAAAAATCAGGGCAAGTAGCAAACCAAAGAGTGCACCTCCAAGCGTCAACATCAAGGTTGTAGGCAGTTGTTGGACAATCCTTGGAATTCCATCAAAGACCGAACGCAAACTAAAGAGCTTACCATCCGGAATGAATTGCATCAAACTTTGGTACCAATCTGATGCTAAAAATGTTGTAACAGTCATAAAAACATCCTCTCCTGATAATGATTCATTCTATCATACTTCTGCGCGCAAGCAAATTATTTGCTACGGGCTACTCAGACTTTGTCTATCTTCTAGTTTATCACACTTTAAAACAGGGAGGCTATATATTTTACCTATCAAGGGGATAAATAAAAACTATCTCAAACCTAAGTTCTCATAGGTCTTTCTATAGCCAATTTGTTTAACAGCACCATTCTCCACCAAAATGGGACGTTTCAATAACATACCATCACTGGCTAGAAGCTTGGCTGCTTCTTGTTTTGACAAACTTCCCACCTTATCTTTTAGGCCCAGTTCACGGTATTTGATCCCGCTGGTATTGAAAAATTGTTTCACTTCAAAACCGGAAGTTTCCAACCACTTCAAAATCACGTCTTCACTTGGTGTTTCTTCTACGATGTGGACAGCTTTATAGTTCACACCGAGTTGGTCTAGTTCATTTTTTGCTTTCTTACAAGTTGAACATTTTGGGTATTCGATAAATTCTAACATCTTCTTTTCTTTCTATTCTTTATTTTCTTGAAATGCTGCACCTTCATGTTGCAAGAGCCAGGCTTTCTTTTCGACTCCAGATGCATAGCCTGTCAGACGATTGCCTGATCCCAGCACACGATGGCAGGGTACGAGTATAGACCAAGGATTGCGCCCCACTGCTCCGCCAATCGCTTGGGCAGAAGCTACTTGCAGATCTTGCGCTATTTGTCCATAAGTCACTGTCTGACCATAAGGAATGGCCTGTAAGTAAGCCCAGACTCGCTTTTCAAAATCCGTTCCAATAGGAGCCAGAGGTAAGACAGATAGATCCTGAACACTGCCTTCGAAATAGGTATCTAAATAGGAAATAACCTGGTCTAGGACAGGATGTTTCTTAACTATTTCTATACTATCTCCAGCGATTCCTCTCTCAAAATGAGTTTGGTCCTGTACCCAAATTCCATACAGATATTGCTCGTCAGCAACTAAGGATAAGGTTCCAATTGGCGACGGGTAGAGCATTTTTGCGTACTTATTCTGCTTCATTTTTTTAATTTCTGATAGGCCAAACGTTCCCCATCAACTGGAACCTTACCAACCTGTTGGAAGCCTAGCTTTTCAAAGATATGCTGCATGACCTTGTTTTCTGCATGCGTATCTGAACGAAAATCTAGATAATCAAAACCTTCAATCAAGCCTTCTAGGAAAGTCTGAGCAACACCTTGTCCTTGGACATCTGCTGCCACAGCGATACGGTGAAAGACCAGATATTCTGATTCTCCCCCCTGCCAACTCCCTTCATAAATGGCTTCATAGGATTTCTCTGGGCTCTTGGTCACAGCAGCATAGGCTAGTAGTTCTCCTTCTTCCAAGGCCACATAGGCTTGACCAGAGATGATATCATCAATAATGATGTCGGCATTTGGATAGCCATTTTGCCACTGGTCGCTACCAGACTCAGCTAAGCACTTTTTGGCATCCTCCATCACCTGCATAATGGCATCTACTTCGTTTGGAAAAGCTAAACGAATCTCCATCTTTTCCCCTCATTTCTAACTAGTTTCTCTCATCATAGCATAATTTAAAGCTTTCTACAAGCAGTTGAAACTTGACTTTTGTTTTTTATTATTTTATAATCTAGTTATTAAAACTAGATAAAAAGGAGTTGGAAATGAATTCTAACTTTTCCTACCCAAAATGGGAAGACATTCCAAACATTGACCTCTATCTGGATCAGGTTTTACTTTATGTCAATCAGGTCTGTGCCCCTATCTCTCCAGATAAGGACAAGGGACTAACAGCATCTATGGTCAATAACTATGTCAAACATGGTTATCTGACAAAGCCAGACAAGAAAAAATACCAACGCAAACAGATTGCTCGTTTGATTGCTATTACTACTCTCAAGTCTGTCTTTTCAATCCAAGAAATCGCTCAGACCCTCAATACTCTGCAAACTCAAGCGAGCTCAGACCAGCTCTACGATGCTTTTGTGGACTACATGAACCATGGGATTGATCCAGAAAATCCTATTATCCAAACCAGCTGTCAAACGGTTAAACTCTATCATCAAACTCTAGACTTAATCCTTATCAAAGAAGAGGAGGAAATCCAATGAATACCAGTCTAAAACTCAGTAAAAAACTCAGTTTTGGAGAGGAAATTGCTAATAGCGTGACCCATGCTGTGGGTGCCGTTATCATGCTCATCCTACTCCCTATTTCATCCACCTATAGTTATGAAGCACATGGGTTTTTATCATCTTTTGGTGTTTCTATCTTTGTTATCAGTCTCTTTCTCATGTTCCTCTCGTCAACCATTTACCACTCTATGGCCTATGGTTCGACCCACAAATACGTCTTGCGAATCATCGATCATTCTATGATTTACGTGGCTATCGCTGGCTCTTATACGCCGGTTGTATTGACTTTGATGAATAACTGGTTTGGCTATCTCATTATTGCCATTCAGTGGGGAACGACCATCTTTGGCATCCTTTATAAAATCTTTGCTAAAAAGGTCAATGAGAAATTCAGCCTTGCCCTTTATTTGATTATGGGCTGGTTGGTTCTGGCTATCATTCCTGCCATTATCAGTCAAACAACGCCAATTTTCTGGAGTCTTATGGTAACTGGTGGACTCTGTTATACAGTTGGAGCTGGATTTTACGCTAAGAAAAAACCTTATTTCCACATGATCTGGCATCTCTTTATCCTAGCGGCATCTGCACTCCAATACATCGCCATTGTTTATTACATGTAAAAAAGTTGAGAATCTTTTCTCAACTTTTTTCTTTACACATATTGGTAAAATACTGGTGCAAGCCAGCATCATCTGTCAATTCTGGATGAAAAGAAGTTACCAGCATATTTTTTTCTTGCGCAGCAACGATTTGATCATCAACTGTTGCTAGAATTTCTACACCCTCTCCAACACTGCTGATAATCGGTCCACGGATAAAGGTCATGGGAATCTGACCGACTCCCTTACATTCTGCCTCTGTATAGAAGCTTCCTAGTTGGCGCCCATAGGCATTGCGCTCTACTACTATGTCCATAGTCGCTAGATGACTTTCTTCCTGAGAAATGATTTCCTTAGCCAGCAAAATTAAACCCGCACAGGTTCCAAAGACTGGTAGTCCAGAAAGAATGGCTTCTCGGATGGGAAGCAGCATGTTCTGGTCGCGCAAGAGCTTGCCCATGGTTGTAGACTCACCGCCAGGTAATATCAAACCCACCAAGTCACTCTGATGTTGTTGAAAATCATCCAAATTTCTGATTTCAACACTCTCGACTCCTAATTTATCTAGCACTTTTGCATGTTCTGCAAAGGCACCCTGCAAGGCCAATATTCCAATTTTCATCTATTTTCCTCGCTCAGCCATGAGAATTTGGATTTCATTCTCATTAATTCCAACCATGGCTTCCCCTAGGTCTTCAGAGATTTGAGCCAGAATTTGAGGATTTTGGTAGTTGGTTACGGCTTTGACAATAGCACTTGCTCGTTTAACAGGATCTCCTGACTTGAAAATACCTGATCCAACAAAAACACCTTCTGCCCCCAATTGCATCATCAGCGCAGCATCTGCTGGTGTTGCCACACCTCCGGCTGCAAAGTTGACAACTGGCAATTTTCCATGTTGGTGGACGTATTGGACCAATTCTACAGGAACTTGCAAGTCCTTGGCAGCCACATAAAGTTCATCTTCTCGTAAATTTTGAATACGGCGAATTTCCTGATTCATCATACGCATATGGCGAACGGCTTGAACGATGTCACCTGTACCCGGTTCTCCTTTGGTACGAATCATGGAAGCTCCCTCAGCGATACGACGCAAGGCTTCACCCAAGTCCTTAGCTCCACAGACAAAAGGAACTTGGAATTCTTTCTTGTCCACATGAAAACGGTCGTCTGCTGGAGACAGCACTTCACTCTCATCGATATAGTCAATCTCAATAGCCTCTAAAATCTGAGCTTCAACAAAATGCCCGATTCTGACCTTGGCCATCACTGGAATGCTGACAGCTTCTTGGATTTCCTTAATCATCTTTGGATCGCTCATACGGGAAACTCCACCAGCTGCACGAATATCAGCTGGAATCCGCTCCAAGGCCATAACAGCTGCCGCACCAGCAGCCTCTGCGATACGAGCCTGTTCAGGGTTCTGCACATCCATAATAACCCCACCTTTGAGCATCTGTGCCAAGTTTTTATTTAGTTCATAACGATTTTCAGTCATTTCTTAATCCTCATCATTTGTATTGGTAGCTACCATTTCATTTTAAGGCAGATTAGAATGAAGTACAAGATAAAAAAAGGATAATTGTGTGGGTACAGATTGATACTCAATGAAAATCAAAGAGCAAACTAGGAAGCTAGCCGCAGGTTGCTCAAAACACTGCTTTGAGGTTGTAGATAGAACTGACGAAGTCAGTAACATATATACGGTAAGGCGACGCTGACGTGGTTTGAATTTGATTTTCGAAGAGTATAACTAAAAAACTATCTGACCTTAACCTAAGGCCAGATAGTTCATTAAATTTTATTTTTCAGCTGTAAGTGCAGCCATTGTGATGTAGTTGTATGGTTTGTTAAAGTGCGGCAAGAAGAATAGGTCTGTCAAAGCCAACTTGTCAATTGTCACATGCTCTTGGATAGCAAGTGAGAACATGTGGATTCCCATACTGATAGCTGAATCACGTGATACCATTTGAGCGCCAAGAATTTCGCGGCTGTCTTTGTCAAAAACAATCTTGATGGCAACTTCATGGTTGTCATGCTTCATAAATTCTGGTTTTTGAAGATCGTTAAAGCCTGTTTCAGTTGCGTTGTAACCAGCAGCTTTAGCTTTTTCAAGAGTCAAACCAGTTGAAACCATGTGAAGACCGTAGATTGAGATACCGTTTGATCCTTGTACACCGATTCCTTCAAGTTCGTGTCCACAAGCATTGTAAGCACCAACGATACCAGTACGAACAGCGTTTGAAGCAAGCGCGATGTAGCTAGTGTCTTTACGAGCGTTGTCATAAACAGTCGCACAGTCACCTACTGCATAAACACCTGGAATTGATGTTTCTTGTTTCTTATCTACAAGGAAGGCACCGTTACGGAAGAGTTCAATCTTACCATCAGCAAGGGCTGTGTTTGGACGGAAACCAACTGCAAGAACAACCATATCCACATCAAATGTTTCTTTGTCTGTTACCAAACGTTCAACTTTACCATCACCTTGGATAGCTTTTACTGTTTGACCAAGCGCCAAGCGGATGTTATGGTCTTCCAAGTTCTTCGCCATCATTTGAGTGAAGTCTTTATCATAGTAGCCGTTCAAGACAGTGTCTACGATATCGACAAGCACAACTTCTTTTCCAAGACGCTCAAAGGCTTCTGCAAGTTCAACACCGATGTAACCACCACCAACAACGGCAATGCGCTCAAGGTGCTTGCTCTTGTCTTCAAGTTTTTCAATAACTTCTTCAGCGTTTTGGTACAATTTAACAAATTGTACATTTTCAAGAGTTGCTTTGAATTCGCGGTTGCCCTTAACGATTTCAACACCTTCGATTGGAGGCAAGATTGGAGTTGAACCAGTTGCAAAGATCAATTTGTCATAAGACTCTTTGTGTTCTTTACCTTCAACTTCTGCAGTCACAACTTTGTTATCATAGTCAATTGAAAGAACTGGTGAGTTCATATAAACTTTAGCACCTTTTGCTTCCATTTTTTCTTTATCAGAGTAGAAGAGACCTTCTGGGCCATCAATTTGTTCCCCGATCCAAAGCGCCATTCCACAACCAAGGAATGAAATATTTGAGTTTTGGTCAAATACTACGATTTCGTTCTCATGTCCGAAGTTGTCCAACATGGTATTAATACAAGCTGTACCAGCGTGGTTAGCACCAACTACAACGATTTTACTCATAGAAAAATTCCTACCTTTAATTTTTGATTTACCTTTCTAGTATATCATTTACTGTTAGCGTTTACAAGGTATTTGCTCAGAATTCTCTTTTTTTCAGAAAAAAATACACTTAATATTAACAAACCTTATTTTTCTATCGTTTTCATATTAATTTTGAGCATATTTCTTGACTTTTTGTCAAAATTCATTTGTGAAAACGCTGACTTTATGATATGCTAGATACATGGAAAGAAAATGTAAGGGGTTTAATTTTTCTTTAACGACCTTATATTGAATGATTTCCTATAAAGAGAAAGGAGTTGGTAGCTTGCCTCTTCGTTCGCACTCTGAACGGCTAATGGGAACAACTATCACGATTTCATTAGTAGATGAGCGGGCAGAAATCCTGCTTCAGGACGCTTTTGACTTGCTCAAAGAGCTCGAATACCGCTTTAACGCCAACAGTCAAGAATCCGAACTGATGGAAATCAACTACCAGGCTGGAATTGCACCTGTCAAGGTCCATCCTGACTTATTTGAACTGATTGCTCTTGGGTTAGAACATAGTCTAGCTCCATCTAGCCATCTCAATATCAGTATTGGCCCCTTGATTCAAACCTGGCGAATCGGTTTTTCAGATGCACGGCTTCCAGACTCTAAAGAAATCGAAGCTGTCTTATCTCTAGTTGACCCGCATTTTATCAAGTTGGATCCGACTAGCTCTACTGTCTTTTTAGAGAAAAAAGGAATGAAGCTTGATTTAGGTTGTTTAGCCAAGGGCTATAGTGCAGATAAGGTTGCCCAGTATTTAAAAGCACACGGTGTCACCTCTGCCCTGATCAATCTCGGAGGAAATATCCTCACCATCGGGAATAACCAAGCCAAAGAAGGGAAAGCCTGGCAGATTGGGATTCAAGATCCGAGAAACCCTCGCGGCAATCATCTCCTAACCATTCCTGCTTCTAACAAATCCGTTGTCACTTCAGGTATCTATGAACGCCACCTGACAGTAGATGGAAAAGACTATCACCATATCTTTGATAGTGAGACAGGATTCCCTGTCGAAACCGATCTCGCTAGCCTAACGATTATCTCTGATAAATCCGTTGATGGTGAGATTTGGACTACACGCCTTTTCGGAGAGCGAAGCGCTTCTATCCTCTGGCAAGTCGAAAGTATAGATGGTATTGAAGCCATCCTCATCGACAAAGAAGGACGCCTTGCTTGTTCTTCAGGCCTTCAAAATTGTATTATGTAAAAAGAGAAAGGAAATCTCATGCTAAAACTTATTGCCATTGTTGGAACGAACTCTAAACGTTCTACAAACCGCCAATTGCTCCAATACATGCAAAAACACTTTGCTGATAAAGCTGAAATTGAACTCGTTGAAATCAAGGATATCCCTGTTTTCAACAAACCAGCAGATAAGCAACTTCCAGCTGAAATTCTTGAAATTGCAGCTAAAATTGAAGCATCTGATGGTGTCATTATCGGTACCCCTGAGTACGACCACTCTATCCCTGCAGTTTTGATGAGCGCTCTTGCTTGGCTATCTTACGGTATCTACCCACTTTTGAACAAACCAATCATGATCACTGGTGCTTCCTATGGTACACTTGGTTCATCTCGTGCCCAATTGCAACTTCGTCAAATCTTGAATGCTCCTGAAATCAAGGCAAATGTTCTTCCAGATGAATTCTTGCTCTCACACTCTCTTCAATCATTTAACCCAAGTGGCGACTTGGTTGACCTTGATGTTATCAAGAAATTGGATGCCATCTTTGATGACTTCCGTATCTTTGTGAAGATTACTGAGAAATTGCGCAATGCACAAGAATTGCTTCGCAAAGATGCTGAAGAATTCGACTGGGAAAATTTGTAAGATAGGAGACCGAAAGAATGAAATTTGTTGGACTTGTTGGATCAAACTACGATCAATCATATAACCGCAAACTCTTGGAATTTATCCGTCGCAATTTCAAATTCAAATTTGAATTAGAAGTTCTTGAAATTGACGAAGTTCCAATGTTTAACCAAGACGAAAAATGGGACGAAAGCTTCCAATTGCGTTTCTTGTATAACAAGATTACACGTGCTGATGGTGTTATTATCGCTACTCCTGAGCACAACCACACTATCTCAGCTTCACTTAAATCTGTACTCGAATGGCTTTCATACGAAGTTCATCCATTTGAAAACAAGCCTGTTATGATTGTGGGTGCATCATACTATGACCAAGGAACATCACGTGCCCAAGTTCACCTTCGTAAAATCCTTGATGCTCCAGGTGTCAATGCCTACACGCTTCCAGGTAACGAATTCCTTCTTGGTAAAGCTAAGGAAGCTTTTGATAACAACGGAAATATCACTAACGAAGGAACTGTTAAATTCCTTGAAACTTGCTTAGATAACTTTGTAAAATACGTAGGAGTCGTTTCGAAATTGAAAAAACCAAAACCAATCGAACCAGAAGACTTGGATTGTGGAAAACCAATTGCTACAACCATTACAGAAGTTGACCCTGACGATCCAGAATGGGTAGAAAAAGTTGCAGCAATCACTGGTGCTGTTTCTGGTGATACCTATGTCAAATTAGACCACGGTATCCTGACAGTTAACCAAATCGATATGTTTTTGAAAGCTATGCCATTTGAATTGACATATGCTGATGACAACAACCAATTCCTCTACTACAATAACGCTCACCAAGATCCAGACACCATGTTTGCTAAACGTGTACCACCTCAATCAGGTAGCCGTATGTCAACTGTGCATGGTTCTCTTCCACCAGCACGTATGAAGAACGTAGAGTGGGTTATCGGAACACTTCGCAACGGAAACCAAGAATACGTACGTACAATCGTTCCAGGATCTCCTGCAGGTGTTATCAACACTCACAACTACCAAGCAATGTACTATCCTGATGGATCATACGCTGGTATCAATGAAATCGTCTTTAACTTCCAACCATGGCTTGACTGGTACCTAAAAGAGACTGGTCAACGTTTGGTAGGTGGTAGCGGACCATTTGCTCCTGCTGCTGGAGGACATGGAGATGCTGATGCTACTTCTGGCGCTTCTGATTCAGGTGACGCTGGAGGCCACGGTGGTGGCGCAGACGCTACTTCTGGTGCAAGTAACTAAGAAATCAAAAAGGAGCCACTTGGCTCCTTTTTAATTGCAACAGAAAAGAGGCTTGTAAATCATCTACAAACCCCTTTCGTTTTATGAGTTAGGATCATCTAAACTACGGCCGTGTAAACCTTTTTCACGTTGTACTTGGCGTAGTTTTTCTGGTGTAACGTCATTGCCTTCTTCGTCCACAATTTTGATTCCTTCAATGTGGTGGCGAACAGAACGACGATAGCCTTCGATGTACTCCTCACGAAGTTTAGCTTGTTCCACTTTTTCAGCAGAAGTTAAGCCTTCTGTTTTTTTCTTTTTGGCAAGCTCGTTGATACGAGCGATTTTTTTCGGGTCCATTTCTTCTCCTTTGTGATAAGATACAGTTCGTTTGACTGAGTTTATTTAGTATTGATTTGGTTGAAACGTGCAAGTTTAGCTGCTTTCTTGGTTAATTGCGACAAGATAGCCAAACGATTTTGTCGAACAGTCTGATCTTCAGCCATTACCATGGTATTCTCAAAGAATGCATCAATAACTGGACTAAGTGCAAAGAGTTGTTCTAATTGCTGGCTTGCAGTTCCTGATAAAACTAATGATTCTACTGCCTCCGCCAAAGCTTTCTCTTCTTCATTCTCAAAGAGAGCAGGATCAACCGTGTCAGAACCTTCTGCCTTCTCAGCCAAGTTGAAAGCACGTGAGAGGGATTCAACAGACGATTTAAAATCTTCTTTCTTGCTTGCTTCGACAAGAGCACTTGCTGCTTCTAGCATATCTGCCACAACAAAGTTCGAACTTGCAAGGACTGCTTCCTTGATGTCTTTCGGAGTTGACCCCATCATCTTATCAACACGAGCCTTGATAAAGTCCATGACTTCTGCTTTATTTGCATAAGTCAAGCTGTCAAATTTCAAACTGTAAAGGCTATCGATCAACTCATCCATAGCAATGTGCCAACCAAAAGCATCCAAGATACGGACTACACCTTGAGTCGCACGACGAAGGGCATAAGGGTCATTAGAACCTGATGGAATCAAGCCTACTGAGAAGAAACTCAAAATCGTATCCAATTTGTCTGCAATGGCTAGAATGGCTCCAACCTTGCTCTCTGGAAGTTCGCCTTCAGCAGCTGTCGGCATGTAGTGTTCACGAATAGCGGCCGCAACTGCTGGAGTTTCTCCAGCAAGAAGAGCATATTTCTCACCCATAATTCCTTGGAGTTCATCAAACTCGCCAACCATACCTGTCAACAAGTCAAACTTGTAAATAGCTGCTGCACGCGCTAGGTCAACTGTTTCATCCACTGACAAACCAGCTTTTTCTGCCAAGAGAATGGCAATCTGCCCTGTACGAATCATGTGTTCACGAAGGGAACCAATCTTTTCATGGAAAGTAACGTTGTTTAATTTTTCAACAAGGTCAGAAATAACCAATTTTTGGTCCTCACGCCAGAAGAATTCTCCGTCTTCCAAGCGGGCTACCAAGACTTTTTCATTTCCTTTGATAACATTTTCCAAATACTCTGCGTTTCCGTTACGAACAGAAATAAAGTTTGGCAAGAGTTTTCCGTCTTGATCACGAACAACAAAGTAGCGTTGGTGCTCTTTCATTGAAGTCACCAAGACTTCTTCTGGAACTTCAAGGTATTTGGCGTCAAAACTTCCCATGAAGGCAGTTGGGTATTCAACCAAGTTCAAGACTTCATTCAGCAAGTCCGCATCAATTTCGATACGTACACCATGTTTTGCCTCGATTTCTTTGATTTGGTCAACAATCATTTGCTCACGTTCACAAGGATCCGCGATTACAAACTGTGCACGAAGGTCTTCTTCGTAGCTCAAAGCTGACTGAATCTTAGTTTCTTGTCCCAAGAAACGATGGCCACGGCTTACACGACCGCCCTTGATATCAAGGAAATCCAAGTCAAACTCTTCTTCATCTAAAAGAACAGTTAAAGTGTGAACAGGGCGGATGTATTCAAAGGTGTTGTTAGCCCAGTGCATGCTGACTGGGAAAGTTAGGGATTTCAAGACATCCACGACACCAGAAACAATGGCTTCAACTGCTTGACCCACTTCTTCCTTGGTAACATAGACGTATTCTTCACCCTTGATTTCACGGAATTCAATATCTTCAACCGTCAGGCCTTTCCCACGGACAAATCCTTGAGCTGCTTTGGTGAAGTTTCCATCACTATCCAAGGCGATTTTCTTTGCTGGACCCTTGAAATCTTCTGTCAAATCAGACTGTTTGTCTGCAAGACCAGTCACACGAACAGCCAAACGACGTGGTGTTGAGAAGGTTTGAATGGCTTCAAAAGACAGGCGGTTTTCCTTGAGGAAGGCTGCCATTTTTTCACCTAGTTGTTTTTCGCTTGGAGTTACTACGTAGGCTGGTAACTCTTCAAGACCGAGTTCTACTAATAAGTTTTTTGTCATGTTTTTTCCTTTACATTTTCTTCAATCTTTTTTGATATGCACCTTAGGTACTGGGGACGTCGCTAACTAACTTTTGTGAGTCTGTAAGGAAATCTTATACCAAATAAACTAAGATTTCCAACAGTCTCATCAAAGTGGATTTAGCTGACTGATTCTTGAACCCAAGGTTTCAAAAATCCCCACATAACAGTACGGCGGTGCATATCCCTCTAGCAAGTCTTCGACTTGTCTTTAACGATTTTAGAGCACAGTATTACTTACTATTCTGCGTCTTCTGCTAGGAGTTTAGCTCGTGTTGCTTCATCCAAAAGTGGGTAGCCTAGGCGTTTGCGTTCTGCAACAAAGGTTTTGGCTACTACACGGGCTAAGTTACGGATACGGGCGATATAGCCTGCGCGCTCAGTTACAGATACGGCACCACGCGCGTCAAGCAGATTAAAGGTGTGTGAACATTTGAGAACATAATCATAAGCAGGGTGAACTAGGCCTTCTTCCAAGGCACGACCAGCTTCTTTTTCGAACTTATCAAAGTTTTCCAGCAACATTTCTTGGTCCGAAATTTCAAATGAATATTTTGAGTGCTCATACTCAGGCTGGATAAAGATTTCTCCGTATTTTACACCATCAGCCCACTCGATATCATAGACAGAGTCCACTTCTTGAATGTAAGAAGCCAAACGTTCCAAACCATAGGTAACTTCCGCAGTCACAGGGCCAGTTGCCAATCCACCGACTTGTTGGAAGTAAGTGAACTGAGTGATTTCCATCCCATCAAGCCAAACTTCCCAACCGAGACCAGCTGAACCAGTCGATGGATTTTCCCAGTTATCTTCAACGAAGCGGATATCGTGTTCCAAAGGATTGATACCCAATTTTTCCAAAGACTCAAGGTACAGTTCTTGGATGTTTGATGGAGAAGGTTTCATAACCACTTGGAATTGGTGGTGTTGATATAGACGGTTAGGGTTTTCCCCATAACGACCGTCAGCAGGACGGCGTGATGGCTCCACATAAGCCGCATTCCATGGCTCAGGACCAATAGCACGAAGGAAAGTGTAAGGACTCATTGTCCCTGCACCTTTTTCATTATCATAAGCCTGCATGAGCATACAACCTTGGTCATTCCAAAATTGTTGCAAAGTCAAAATAATTTCTTGAAATGTTAATTTCTTAGACATTGAATACTCCTTAATAAAAAATGATTTTTTTCGACACGAGTCTGCCTTGTCGATTATACGAGGCAAGACGAGTTAGTACTGCGTCTAGCTCAGGCACTCTAGTGCTGAGCGTGGGGCAGTCCGACTGTAAGGAGGTCTCTGTCACTGACGCAGTGGAAAGTCAATTTCTTAGACATTGTTTACTCCTTTAATTTATATTATCTTTTTAGATTTATTCATCAAGCAACCAAGAAAAAGCTGGATCCTGAAAAATATGACGTTTGGGAACAGTTCGTAAATTCTGATCGCATTCGTCTATTGTACCTAGTTTCAAAGCACAGACTTCTGGTATATTTTCTTGAGCAGTGAAAATTTGACTATGACAGTTCTGACAGTAATAGCGTTGTTTTCCTGGAGATGAACTATAGGTAACCAACTGTTCTTTTCCATGCAATACTAGGTTTTTACTGCTAACTTTGGCATTCACTGTATAGGCAGACGCAGTTGCTTTCCGACAGAATGAGCAGTGGCAAAAAACTAATTCCGACAATTCCTCATCTAAAGTGTAGGTCACTGCTTTGCATAAACAAGATCCTTTAAGCATTATGCTCCTTTCTACTTAGGCATTAGACGAAATTCAAAAAGAACCGAATTTCAACACCCAAGCCTTGCGACTAGGGGCGTCTGAAACGCGGTTCCACCCTAATTTATTACTTCATTGTTTTTAAAAATACGACAGAAAGCGCCAGTTTCTTACCTTGTTCTACTTGGCTCCCACTACCCCAAGCTCGCTTGAAGAACGCCATAAGACTTTCTTTCCTAGCTAATATTATAGCAGATTTTCTAGCTAGTGTAAACCAAAAATGAGTCTGAAAACAAAGTTCCAGACTCATTTATTAGTAAAGCTTCAGAAAGTCCTGTTTAAGGGTGTCTTTTCGCTTTTGGTTTTTTGCCATGTAAATTTCTCTTGGCTTGTTTCAATGCTGTAATGGCATCTTTGACATCTTCTTGGCTCGCTCCTGGATCTTTAAGGAGTTCCTGTGCCTCTTTAAAAGTTAAAAGATAAGCTGCTTTTTCTTTCTTGTCAGCATAGATAAATCTCGCGTTCTTTTCTTGGAAAAGGCGTTCATCTTTGACCAGTTTCTTCAGACTAGAGAAGTCTGTTGCCTTGCCATTCAGTTTGCTTTTAGCTGATGCTAGGGCAATGAGAGATTGGTCAATTTGATCCTGTTTAACTTTAGGATCCACAGCTAGTAAGGCGATTTCTTGGAAGGCACGATCATAAGCTCGACGTACTTTTTCCTTGGCATTCGCATATCGTCCAGTTTTAGTCGTTGCATAGTAAGCTTTCATAGCTTCTTTCAAGGCTGTAACGTTCGAATCTTTTCCATCCAAAGCTTTACCAGCAGCTTCAAGACTAGCGAGAACGCCATCAATCAATTCTTGTTTCAACTTGCTTGACAAGGCTGACTGCGCAACTTGGAAAGCTTGGTCATAAGCTTTTCTCTTATCTGCACTACTATTAAAGTAACGAGACGTTTCTACCAGTTCTTTTTGTTGATTTACCGCAGCAAGCAAGGCCAACTTAGACACAACAGATAGACGCAAAGCATTATTTCGACCTGGCTGAACGAGCAAGGAAACAAGATCTTCAAGGAGTTCATATCCAGTTGGCAAGGTGACTTGTACAGTATAACGACCTGTAGCAACTTTCTTACCAAAGGCGTATTGACCGTATTTTTCAGCAGGAAGAGTGATACTTGTCCCATCTTCACCTTTCAGAACCACTGTAGTCGTCTTTGGAACAGCTTGATTGAAGGAAACAGACACTGGTGCATACTCTAGGAGATTTGCTAGGAAGGTAATAGTTTGGAAACTATTACCTTCCGTCAAGTCAAACTCTTGGGACAAGGCACTGATAAATTTCAATTCTGTTCGATCATAACTGAAAATTTCTGCTGTATAATGACCAAACTGTAAAAAATGAATCGCTTTTGTCTTGTCAACATCAACATATTGCCCCTTGCTATTTTTGATTCGATAGACGTAGAGGCTATCAATATCCTGGTTTGTTTTTGCATCCTTCAAGGCAATTTTCATTCGACCACTATTTTGATCGCGGACAAGTTCGGCAAGTGAGATATAGTCTACATTTCCTGCATAGTCCTCAACAAGATAGTAACTATTAGCCTTATCAACATCCTTAGGAAGTGTATAACTACCGTCAGCATTGGCCTTAATCAGATGGGTGTTCTCAAGCGCACGAGTTCCAGATTGGTCTTTTCCAGTTAGAACCATGGTCCCTTTCTGGTCAAATGGTGTGATATAGAAGACTTTTTCTGAAAGGATACCGCCTTGCCCCACATCTTTTGGTTTGCGAGCTACGAATTCTTGGTTTCCATCTTTAAAGCGAATATAACCACTTGTGATTACAGGTTTTTGAGTATCAATTTGAATTTTAAAGGTCGTGTATTGTTCTTTAGCTCCTGGAACGTCTGGTGTATAACTGATAACATAGTCATATAAACCATCTGCAACAGTATTCCCATCAAAATCCTGGCCTCTCCAAGCAGTATTATCTAGAATATAACTCTTCAGATTTCTACTGTCTCCATCAAAGTAATTCTTACGAAGATCCTTTGCATCGCCCTCCCAAATAGGATGTTCATGCTTGGTATCTGTAGCCGCATAAACTGTTGCACGAAGATTTACAAGATTTCTCAAAGCAACCGTTTTGTATTCAACCAGGTCTTTGTTTCCATCATCGTTTGGAGAAATAGCAATACGGACATTTCCTTTTTCGTCCAACTGAAGAACATGTTTACCTTCAGCATTTTGTTCAATTCCAAGAACGGTAATTCGTCGTCCTTGGCGTTGACCTTTAGACACTAGAAGGTCATTTTGCAAGGTAGCTAGATAGGTAGCATCATTAGAGTAGTTAACGGCAGGATTTTCCTTGTCTACTTCTGTGTAAAATCCATTTTTCCCTTCTCGAACAAGGTTGTAAATTGGTTTTTCGACAGCGGGGAGATTTTGGAATTCACCTCGGAAGCCCATAAATGCAAGACTCACAATATCCCCATCATCTGCCGGATCTACAAAGCGAACAAACCCTTCAAGGAAATAGCCATTTGGCATTTGTTTGCTGAGTTCAGTAGCAAATTTTCGAGCATCCACTTTAACAGTGACTGTTTGACTGCTGTGGGCTTTGACCGTCACTTCAGGCCATACTGTCTCCGTTAGTTTTCGAGGTCGAAGGGTGAATTTCCCATCTTGGACTTCGTCTGTATTGGCATTCACTACCATCTTGAGAGTACGGTCAGTATCTGAAATATTGTGTACAGTGACCTTGAAAGTAAATTGATCTCCAACATTTCCTAAAGTCACACTTGGATAACCATTTTCACCCGTTACATAGAGGTCTGTTGACACTGCAGCAGCTGTGTCAACAATACCAGAACCTTGCTGACGAGGAGAGGTATAAGTGCCTGTGTCCTTATTAACATGTGGTTTTGCAGTTGACATGATCAAGGCCTTGACAGTCTCTGATACTTGCTCAGGAGTCAATTCTGGATGGTGTTTTTGAAGGTATTCCTTAACCAAAACTGCAACACCCGTAACGTGAGGAGCCGCCATACTGGTTCCGCTGATACTACCATAGGTATTGTCATTAAAGGATGAGTAGATATTACCGCCAGGAGCTGTCACGTCTGGTTTTAATTGTCCATCGGTAGTCACTCCCCAACTTGAAAAGTCAGATAGCTGATTGGCTACATCAGAAGGACGATTATCCATCTTACCATTAAAAACAATCTTGTAGTTTCCTGATTTTAAGGCTTCACCATACTGTTTAGAAATAAATACAGAAGGAATTTTCTTTGCTTCATCATCAATAGACATATTGATGTTTGCACCTTCTACATTATTGTAGATTAAAGCACCAACTGCACCGTGTTTTCGTGCATTTTTGATTTTCTCTGAAAAGTTCATGGCTCCACGCTGAATGAGGGCAAGTTTCCCAGTTAAATCCAACTTCGCAAAGTCTTCTTCACGACCTAACCCTGCTTCGACGTATTCATACTCTTTTCCTTTTTCAAAGTCCTTATCTGCTTCAGGTTGATTATAATCAAATTTTCCGTTATGAAGACCGGCATTTCCCTCTAGACCTTTGACTTCAAAAACCGCTGTCGTCAATGTTTTATTGTTGACAGAAGCAACTGAAATCGAATCCTCAACAGTGGATGGATTTCCAACCAAGCCATAGTCTGGGTTTTCAGCTAATGGTTTTGAATAACCATTTCCGAATGTATTGCTATTTCCTGCTGAGATAAGAACAGAAACTCCCTTGGCACGAGCCCGTTTGATGGCATCCACAATATCAGAACCAGCATCGACCATAGAACCAGTGCTAGATCCCAAACTCATATTAATGGCATCTGCTCCCAAGGCAACTGCATCATCAATCGCCTTTACATAAAGGGCCGAACTGGTCGTTTTTTGGCGGTCTGAAAAGACACGCATAAACATGACTTGGGCTTCTGGCGCAACACCATAGACCTTTTCACCATTTGGTGCCTCTTTATCAGGGTTTCCAGCTGCAATCCCTGTTACGTGCATCCCATGAGAAGTTCTTTCTGCTTCTTTGATCTTATCTGTTCCGTCAAAGTAGTCATAGGCATAGACAACCTTATCACTATACCATTTACCGTAGTCGATTCCAGCATCCTTTTTAGCTGCTTCGATGGCTTCCTTGTTTTTAAATTTTGCTTTTGACGGATCCGAAATTCGAAGTACCTCATGATTCAAATCAAGTCCAGAGTCAATAATGGCAACAACGGTCCCTGTTCCCTTGTAACCAGCCTTCCAAGTTTTCGGTACTGTGATGATATCATTGCTTGAAAGACTATTGGGTTTTGCAGACTCAGCTTTTTCTTGTTCTTTTTCAGTAGTTGCTGTTTCTCCAGTAGTTTTAGGAGCTGTCGTTGCTTGAGCCTCTTTGTTCTCTATGTTAGAAGCCTTCTCAGTAGCAGGCGCTGGACTGGTATCTACTGTTGTTTCTTTTTGGACGACACCTTGATTCTCTTCGTTTGCAACTGCGCTATCTTTTCCTGATTCTTGAGATTCGGCAGTTTTATCAACTGGAGTTTCTACCTTAGCATCTTGTTTACTAGCATCCTCTTTAGAAGTTTCAGCTTCTTGTTTCTCTCCAACTACTGGAGCTATCCCATTAGTGGTAGTTAAGTCAGTCGTAGAGTTTGAGTGTTTATCGTCTTTTAGCTCTGTCTTAATTTCCTGAGTTTGAGCTTGATTTTCACCTGTACTCTGCTCATTGGCACTGACTTGACTTGCTCCAAAAACCAAAGCAGTTCCCAATAAAACTGAAGCAAGACCAAATTTGTATTTCCGTAATGAAAAACGTTGTCGTCTATTCATACATAATCTCCTTTTTCTTTAAAGTATACCTATTATAGCGCAAATAGGTATAAATTTTTACAAAAATCTGAATTGTCACAAAAATGTAATATTTACGTATATATCTTACTTATTTAATTTTATCATTCGTGTTATTTGCTCCATCAAACCAATATTTTCTAAATTCGTTCCTATATTTCAATCCATAAAATTATTTTATTATACAAACAATTTAGATTTTTTATACACAAAAAGACTAGGATTTAAAATTCCTAGTCTTTGTTATTTCAGTATAAATAGATTTCACAAACTAAAAATCCATCTCATCCACACGAGGTGCGCCCGAAGTCACTGAAATTGTCTTTAAGATTTCTCGCTCGTCTTTGCTGAGTTCAATTCCAAAACAGTCAAGATTGCTCTGGATGCGAGAGGCTGTCACTGACTTAGGTAGGGGTAAAAAGCCTTCTGCCAAACTCCAAGCCAAGGCAATTTGAGCCACTGATTTCCCATGCTTAGCAGCAATTTCTTGGACTTCTTTCTGTTCAAACAACTCTCCTTGGCCAAAAGGTCCCCAAGCCTCTAAGAGAATTCCTTTCTCTCTACAGTAGTCAACCACTTCCTCTTGATAAACTCCTGGTGCCAAGCGCACCTGATTGACCGCTGGAATGACTCTTGCTGTCTCAAGCAAGGCATCCAAATGATGGGGAAGGAAATTACTAACGCCGATAGCACGGATTTTGCCTTCTTGGTAAAGGTCCTCCATCGCTCTCCAGACTTCAGCATTGCGAGTTTTCCATTCGTCATTTTCTCTTAAAGGTTTTGGATTTGGCCAATGGATAAGGTACAAATCTAGATAATCCAATCCCAGTTTTTTCATTGATTCTTCAAATGCTTGGCGAGCTTCATCATAGCTGTGATTGGTATTCCAGAGTTTGGTCGTTACAAAAATTTCTTGTCTTGGAATACCGCTATCTCGAATAGCACGACCAACACTTTCCTCATTTTTATAGATAGCTGCAGTATCGATATGACGATAGCCGGCCTTTAAGGCTTCTAAAACGGCTTGGTAGGCCACCTCTCCATTTTCAGCTTTCCATGTTCCAAATCCTAGTACAGGAATTGAAATTCCATTATTAAGGGTGTAAGATTTCATCGTTTTTCCTTTCTATGTGAAGAAAATCTAAAGAAACAAAATCCTGATTATCAGAACACTTGCCCCTTTAGATTTTAACAATTATTGATCACGATCGTAATAGATCTCGTGAGCTTTTAAGCGAGAATTGAGCAATTCAGGAACGGTCACAAATGTATACCCTTCACCCTTTAAATACTCAATAACACTTGGTAGAGAATTAACAGAAGGACCATGAATATCATGCATGAGGATGATGGAACCATTGCGAACCTGACGTTGAATCTCTGTCAAAATGGCTGTCTCGTTTTTACTCTTCCAGTCCAAACTATCCACGTCCCACATGATGAAGCTTAAATCAAGGCCGTTTCGAATATCATCAGTGATGGCACCATAAGGTGGGCGCATCAGTTTAGAGCTTGATCCTAAAACTTGAGTTAACAAATCTTCTGTATCAGTGATTTGCTTTTTTGCATCTTCGAGCGAAAGTTGTGAAAGAACGGGATGACTCCAGCTGTGGTTTCCTACAACATGACCTTCTGATTTCATTCGTTTTAGAAGATTTTCATTACCTGCAATGTTTTTACCAAGTACAAAGAAGGTTGCTTTTACACCATATTTAGCTAAAGTATCCAAAGCTTGCGTGGTTGTAGTAGGATTTGGACCATCGTCAAAGGTCAAGGCTACAACTTTTTTATTTTTCTTAGCAAAGTATGCTTGGTAAAGTTCAGCATCCTTTTCTAATAGATAAGAGGACTCCAATACATCAAAGAAACTGGATATTGGTAAGGCAATTTCCTCCAGAGTCTCCCCTGGATTAGCAGGATAAAGGATGATTTGACTATCCTTATAATCAAAGCTCCAAGATGTCAATTCTTGGTCTGTGAAGCTCTTTATAACTTGATCAATTTTTGCCTGGTCAAGTTTCTTATCTTCTAGAGTTGATTTGATTTGACTCAGTAAGAGTTCCTTAGCCTTACTTGCATCTTTGAAGAGTTTGCTGAGGTCAAAATCTTTCCCATCTTCAGTCAAGAAAATTTTCCCTAAAGAAGTCTTTTCTTTTTCTTCAACCTTTGATGCAGACAAATCGTAGACTTGCTTACTGATACTACGAGCAACAACTCCCTTTAAGACTGGGTCCAACTGCTCAGTATAATAAAAGACCAAATCCTCTTTATCTTCCAGCTTTTCTTTGATATCCTGGTTGATTTTTTCTCTAACAGACGCAATGACTTCCTCTCCTTGAAGAGGGTAGTAGGCAATCACCTCAGCTTGACCTTTTCGAAAATGGTCCTTCTGACTACCTGAGTTGAATTGCTGGTCCTTTTCGCTTTTTAGCGCTTCAATTTTTTGTTCGTAAGATTGCTTTTGTAGTAGCTTATAACCAATAGCACTCCCTAATAGAATCGTAGCAATTCCTAAGATTCCAACAAGGGAAAGCAATAGCCTTCTCGTTTTATCGTGAGAAACACGTTTCGCTCTATTTTTTTTCATATTTCCATCATATCAAATCGAGGCTATTATTTCAATGATAAACAGGGATTCTGTCTTTTTTTAGGAAAATAAAAAAGCTTAGAAATCTTCTAAGCTTCTATTTTTAAAAACGAATCGCTTCACGTGTTTTCTCATATGAAGTTACAAAACGGTTTGTAACTCCTGGTTCAGCAACTTCCAAGGCTTGTGAAATTTTTTCAAATGATGCCTGGTAGTCAAACTCTTTTTCAAAAATTTCAAGCGCTTCGTTGAAGGCCTCTTGGATACGCTCATCAAATGAACGATAACGGTTTGAGTATTGCAAGAGTTGCTCCGTCAAGGTTGCATATTGAACGATATCATAGGTTTCTGTTTCAAGTGCTTCCATATCATTTGTTGCAATTTCAAGAACGCGTTTAACCGATTCAATATTCACTTGCGGTTGTTCTAACTCTGCCATCAAATCTTCTGTGTTATGACTTGCAGTAAAGAAAAGTTTCAAGAAACTTTGAGGAATACCTGGCAAATTTCTCTTCTCCATGTAACGTTTGATAGTATGCAAACGGTTCACATAGACATTTGCTTTTTGGCGAGCATTGAGGTCGTCTTTTTCAATTTGGGCAAGTCGTTCGCTAACAGAGATTTGCTCATCCTCTATATCCTTGAGGTTGCTTTGAAGCATTTCCAACTGTTCTTCAAGAGCAGAGTAGGCTTGTGTTGACTCACCTTGATCCTCTGTTACTTCCATGATTGCCGTATCAAGTGCAGCCAATTCTGCTTGAAGACGACGAACATGATTGCCATCACTTTCAGGAAGAAGGTAGGTTTTAGTCAAGCGTTCAAGGTCTTGAACAAGCACCTGATTATTTTCTTTCAAGTGGTTGAGATAAGTTGGTAATGTAGCAAGAAGACTTTCAACCACTTTTTGAGCTGCAATTTCACGAGTGAAGATATCATAAAGTGCGTTGATTTCTTCTTGGATGCGATTATTTTCATACTCTGCATTGTCTAATTCCAACTGACGGATGTTTTCTTGATTATTCTTCAAAGATTCATGCAAAAGTTGGAAACGAGACTCAATATCTGTTTCTGTAAAGTGATAGTTGGCATCCAACAGCTTGCGATAGCCTTCTTCCAAATCTGCTAATTGTTCTGGCAGTTCCTTTGTCAAGGTTTCAACAAGAGCTGGAATTCGCTCAACGATGTGTGTCAAAGCAAGAATATGATTTTCAGTTGAATCAAGAATTGCTGCGGCTTCAACTGGGTCACCTGATGAGTTCAAGGTAACAAATTGAGAGAATTCAGATTGGATGTTTTCCAATTGTTTCTCAATCTCAGGAAGGGCCTTACCATATTTCTCTGAATCTTCTGCAACGGTATGTTGAAGGGATTCAAACAAGTCCAAGGCATGAAGGACACGGCCACTATTCTTAGATTCTTGTTTTTCAAGTTCTGAGAGAGCATTGCGAATAGCTGCAATATCTTCTTCAATCAAGCCGATTTGGCTCTCAATTTGATCAAGTTTGTGTGTTGCCTTAAAGAAACGGAAAGAATTGTTGTAGCTTTCAGCTTCAAAGAGGTGATTTTCAATATCAGCAAATGAGTTCAGAGATAAATCAACCCATTTTTGATTCCATTCACGAAAGGTCACCTGACTTTGACCAATCAAGTGCATGTTTTTAACGGCTTCAACCTCATCATTTACAGGAAGGTTGTAGAGTTCTTCTTTTCTTTCTTCAAGGGCCGTTAATCTGCTTACATTACGCTTACGTAAAAAGATGGCTGTTACATAAGCTAAGATCAGAATGACTGCAATCGCAACCATTAGATAAATTAGTTGTCCATTAGACATATCAAACTCCTTTTATACTAGAAACAATCGTAATGATTATATCATATTTTTTAAACCAAGGGAACTATTTCCCACATTTTTTAGACGTCAAGTGTACTGTAAACAGCGTTTTCTTCGATAAATTCGCGACGAGGTTCTACTCGATCCCCCATCAACATATCAAAGATTTTATCTGCTTCGGCAGCATCATCTACCGAAACACGCGCCATCAAGCGATGTTCAGGATCCATGGTTGTTTCCCACAATTGGTGGTCATCCATTTCTCCCAAACCTTTATAACGTTGGATGGTTGGTTTTGAACGCCCTTCACTATGACGTGCTAAGGCTTCTTGGAGTTTAATTTCTTGATCTGCACCAGGTTGAATGTATTCTTTGATCTCACTTCCAACTTTAACCCCATAAATTGGTGGTTGGGCAATGTAGACATAACCAGCCTCTAAGATTGGTTTCATATAGCGATAAATCAAGGTTAGCAAGAGAGTTCGAATGTGGGCTCCATCAACATCGGCATCGGTCATCAAAACGAGTTTTTGGTAACGAGCCTTAGTTACATCAAATTCTGCACCAAATCCTGTTCCCATGGCTGTGAAAAGGCTTCGAATTTCTTCGTTGGCAAGGATTTTATCCATGCTAGCTTTTTCAACGTTCAAGATCTTACCACGAATTGGCAAGATAGCTTGGAATTCACGATTACGACCAGATTTGGCTGATCCACCAGCTGAGTCTCCTTCGACGATGAAGAGTTCGGTTTCAGCAGGGTTGTTCGAAGAACAGTCTGCTAGTTTTCCTGGAAGATTGGAAATTTCCAATCCAGATTTCTTGCGCGTGACTTCACGCGCACGCTTGGCAGCCACACGAGCCTTGGCAGCCAAGATTCCTTTTTCCACGATACGCTTGGCGATCTGTGGATTTTCCATAAGGAAATCAGAGAAGGCATCGCTGAAGAGGCGATTGGTAATCTTGACTACTTCACTATTCCCCAGTTTGGTCTTGGTTTGTCCTTCAAACTGCGGATTTGGATGCTTAACTGAGATAACTGCTGTCAAGCCTTCACGGACATCTTCCCCTGTTAGGTTGTCTTCATTGTCTTTTAGCAGTTTATTCTTGCGAGCATAATCATTGATAACACGTGTCAGCGCTGTACGGAAACCTTGCTCATGCGTACCACCTTCATGGGTGTGAATGTTATTGGCGAAACTCATGACGTTTTCGTGGTAACCGGTTGTGTACTGCATGGCTACTTCAACTGTGATATCATCCATCTCACCGTCTGTGTAGATTGGTGTATCAAAGATAACATCCTTGTTCTCGTTGATATATTCAACGTAGCTAGCAATCCCACCCTCATAGTGGTAATGTTTAGTCTGTTCGAGACCTTCACGCTTATCTGTGATGGAGATTTGAAGACCTCGGTTCAAAAAGGCTAGTTCTTGAATACGTTTGTTTAATTTTTCAAAGTCAAAAGTTGTTGTTTCTGTAAAAATCTCTGGATCTGGTGTGAAGTGAACTGTTGTTCCCGTTTTATCCGTATCTCCAACCACCTCAAGATCAGCAACAACATGACCACGACGGTATTCTTGGTAATGAATCTTACCGTTTTTGTGAACATGGACATCTAGTTGAGTTGAAAGAGCGTTTACTACTGATGAACCTACACCGTGCAATCCTCCTGAAACCTTGTATCCGCCACCGCCGAATTTTCCTCCAGCGTGAAGAACTGTAAAGACAGTCTCAACAGCGGGACGTCCAGTTTTTTCCTGAATATCAACAGGAATTCCACGCCCATCATCCACAACGGTGATGGAATTATCAGGCTCTATAAAGACTTGGATGTGACTGGCAAATCCAGCTAGAGCTTCGTCAATTGAGTTATCAACTATTTCCCATACTAGATGGTGAAGACCTTCTTTTGAAGTCGATCCAATATACATACCTGGACGCATACGAACAGCTTCAAGTCCCTCCAAAACTTGAATTTGACTGGCATCATAATCTTGTGCCTGTTGATTTTTGATTTCTTCTGTCATTTTTTCCCTTTTCTTACATGTCTATTGCTTGTCTCAATGTCGCAACGTTATTAAAAAGATAGGCATCTAAGCCAGCAGCTTTACCTGCTTCTACATCAATATTTCTGTCACCAATGACCAAACCAGATGTAATATGATATTTATCACGTAAATAAATCATGGACTCAGGATCTGGCTTCCGTTTAAAGCCAGAACTAGCAGTCACCACCTCGGTGAAGTAGTTCGCTATCTGGGTCTTAGCAAGAAGTTCTAGTACTTGGTCATTTCGATGAGAAACCAAGAAATGGCGGCCACCCTTGTCCGAAATGTCTTTGAGTAATTCTGGAATTCCCTCAAACAAAACTGGATGTTCTAGCTCACGCGCTTCATTTTCTTTGTAGTTCTCTAAAAACCCCTCGATATTTGGTGCAAACTTCTCAATGGCAAAAGCTGTCGAAACCTTCAAAGCTTCGTAGACACGGTCGTGTTCTTGCTCTATTCCATATTGGGCTAAGGTTTCTACAAAGGCTGCTGTAGAAGACTCATAATTATCCAATAGGGTACCACCTAAATCCCATATATAGTCGTGATATTTCATACCCTTCATTATACCATTTTTTTATGAAAAAAGCGATGATTTCCTAGATTTTTCGGCTCTATAATTTCTATAGATAGTAAAACACTATTGCATCGATGGAGCCTTTTTGTGAAGAATAGCTCCTCTATGAATAATCAAGCAAAATCTTTCTTCTCTCAAATGTACAAATTAAAAAATAGAAACTACTAACAACCGCGTCATTATTCGCAAACGAAACGCTTTTGGATTTCCAAACTTTAAAAATAGAATCCTCATTGCTTTGAATGTCACAATAGAGTGCAGAAAAAGATTATTCCAATATGGAATCTCTTGTTAATTCATTTCAGTTTCCAATGATTCCTTCTTTCTTTTCAATTGTCATTTATTCTCCAAACAGGCAAAAAACGATAACGTCCTTTAAAGGAGTTATCGTTTTTGTATATCGTCAGATAAAGTTTGATTTTTATTGAGCTACATTCGATTAGTTTCTTCCGAAGTTTTGACCTCTACCATCGCGGTCAAAATACATCCAACTTCCATCTTCAAGTTGAATCCATTTGCTTCGAGCCATTTCTCCTGAATTGACATCGAAATATCGACTAACTCCATTCACATCAACAACTTTTCCTTTGACTTGCTTGCCGTCTTGCGTGAAATAGAGAGTCTGTTGACCAACCTGCTGCAAACCTGTCACTGCTTTTCCAGCTTGATCAAAATAATACCACTCATTTTGGGAACCTTCGACAAACTTGTTGGTTGCCATCTCTCCTGAGTTAGCATCAAAGTAACGGATACTCTTATCTGAAAGTGTCACGATTTTACCCTTGACTTGCTTGCCATCTTGGTCAAAGTAAAGTGTTTGTTTGCCAATCTTTTGAAGACCTGTCACTGCTTTTCCAGTTTGGTCAAAGTAATACCATTCGCTCTTGGCACCTTCTGCAAACTTGCCGACTGCCATTTCTCCTGAGTTAGCATCAAAGTAACGGATGGATTTATCAGCTAAAGTTACTACTTTCCCCTTGACTTGCTTGCCATCTTGGTCAAAGTAAAGTGTTTGTTGACCAATCTTTTGAAGACCTGTCACAGCAACTCCATCTGCTCCAAAATAGTACCAATCACTTGGGTTATCACCCTGAGCAAAACGATTAATAACAGCATTTCCTGAATCCTTGTCAAAGTAACGAAGTTTGCCATCCTTAGCACTCACAATCTTGCCCTTAACCTGATAGCCGTTTTCATCAAAGAATTGCTGTCCATCTCCTATCTTGACAAGACCTCGAGCCATAACGCCCTTGGCATCAAAGTAACGCCAATTTTCACCGTCAGTAGTGTAGTAACGGTTGAGAACTTGGGCACCAGTTTGATCATAGTAGTACTGATTACCATTTTCATCTTCACGGATAGAATCACGAAGTTGAATACCATTCTTCAAGAAATAAACGTGCTTGCCATCAATTTCATGAGCACCTGTTACAAGATAACCTCGTTTATCGAAGTAATACCAATTTCCATTTTCATCTTGGATAAAGGAATTTTTAGCTTGATAACCACTAGTTGAATAGAACTTGGTACCATTGGCATCACTAACAAATCCTGTGTAAGCATTCTTATTAACTAATTGCTTAGGCAATACGATCTCGCCATTTTTGTTAGTGAGATAGTCGTTGCTAGCCCAGTCTTTAAGAACATAGTAAGCACCACGACCTAAGATATTGGTACCATTGAAGTACTTAGCCGACCACTTGGTAATCTTCTCATCTGTTGTCATCTTTTGACCATTGGAAATCTGTACTCGTTCAAAGATCTCTGGATATTTAGCTTTAAGCTCATCCAAGTAGGATCCACCGTATTTACCTTGGAAATCAGTCCCATTGGTCTTACTATTAGCTACATAGAGTTTTTCCTTAATTTCTGCGCCTTCACGGTAGGTTCCATAGTTGTTGACACGTGTTGCTGTTACTACTTCCTTACCTGGTAGGTTATAGATTTGGTCTGGTACCCAGTCCGCGATGGCTTGGATATTGACACTGTGAAGCGCACGAAGAGCATTGAGCAAATCTTTTAGAGAACCATATTTATTGTTCTTGCTCATTGCCATATCGTAGCGGTCTTCAAAGGCATAACCATTCTGAATGATAGAATCTAAGAAGGTACCGTCTTGGCTAGATACATACTGAGGTGGTAGCTCAAATGAAGTTACTCCCCATTCCTTGAAGAGGTTGACATTTTTAGCAATGACTTTATTGGTATATTGGTCATCGCGGGTTGCAAAGTCTTGGAAGTTAGAGAAGCCTTCGTAAATCAACTGAGAATCAAGAGCTGCGCTAGATTCATAAACTTGACCACTAGCGTTTTTCTTCTTGCTTGCTGTTGTACGAGCATCCTGATCTGCCTTAGCGCCAACTGGTACCCAAACAGCCAGATATCCAGAAACTTGGACATTGCTGTAGCCTGCGATATCATTCATATCAAAGGTTAAAATACCATTAGCATCTGTCTTCTTCCAGAGAGATTGCGGCACTTCTTCATCAGTTAGATAACGGGAAATACCATCTTTGGTCGTCAAAAGTACAGGGCGATAGTATTGATTCTTGTGGGCTGCTCCCATATTGACTTGCAGTTTATCCCATACATTTAACTTGAGGTTAGGGTTGTTTGAAGCAATCACAGCCATCCCTTGAGTACGAGTTTCTGCTGTTCCTTCATCTGTTGCTTCATTGGCACCAGTACCGTAGCGGACAGAAGTCAAAATACCATTGTAAGACCATTTATCAGCCTCACGAGGTACACCCATATATGTGACTTTCATGTCTTGTCCACCTGCTACATACTTAATACGAGCACGCAACAAGGCATCGATAGCGTCGTGGTAAGGAGATTTTTTCTCCATGTATTGACCATCATCGGTATAGAGATCACCATAGTAGACCCGAGTGATAGAGTCTTTATTGGAGAGCATGAGAGCATGAGCAGTTGGGATGTTGAACTGCGTATATTTCTTGTCCGCCTTGCGCATATCTTCGTTGTAGATCTTGAAGGCTTGCTTGAGTTCATCCATGGTAAAGGTCAAACCATCCGTATTTGGATTGATATTTTCTCGAATGATGTCGGCAATAACAGTTTGTACTTCACTATCATGAGCCCGAACAAAGATATAGTTAGCCATTCGTTCGCCATTTTTCTTTTCAGAAGAACGGTCATTTAGACTATTTGTAATCGTTGGCTCTACTCCGCTACGGATAGATAGATTACGCATGAATGAATAAAGCAAGGACAAGCGTAGCTTGTTGTCAATTGCTAGTTGAGCACCCTTAGTATCTTTGTTGTAGTCAGGATCGTTATCAGACCAAGCTTCCAAGATAGACAAATGCTTAATAGCTTCTTCTTCACTTTCTCCAACCTTGTAGCGAGACTTGAAGTAGTCAGATGCGATTTGGAGCAAGTCTGCGTTGACATTGTCCACCGCATCGACACGAACTCCATCAAAATTAGCAGTCGGATCATTGGCTACGATGCTTCCAAAGTTCATCATAAAATGCAACCAGTTGAGTTGTTCGGCCTGAACAGCTGGATTAGAATTGTCAAAGTCGTTAGAGAGCAAGAACTCATAACCACCGTTTGACTTGTCAATGAAGTACTTAGGTGTACCTGTTTGACTAGTAGGGGTACGGTTAAGCAGACGGAACTTAGAGTCAGCATGAGAGCTCTTCTCATTATTAGTATAAAGCAAAGCTCCACCCTGCAAGTGGTCCTTTTTAGTACCAGTTGTTTCAGACTCTGACTTGATATTCCAGTTTGGCTGGGTTTTGACAAAGGCACCCATCAGCGTTCTCAACCATTTGGTATCGCCTTCTTTACCAATTTTTTCCTCAATTTTGCGCTGAACCTGCTGAGAAGCTCCTGTCAGGAGAGCTTGTTCAACTTTGTTTTCAAAAGCACCTGCTCCCAGACCTTGCTGGTTCATATAGTTGAGGTAATTAATCTGAGTACGTTTATCAGGCCACCAAGCCATCAAAATAGGACGTAAGTCTGTTTCTGTCGAAGCCGTCCATGTTTTTCCATCTTTTAAGATGAACTTTGGACGATACCAGCTATCTGCTGTCAAATAACCGTCTACAGTTTCAATATCCTTGTCAGTCGTACCATAGAAAGCATTCTTTTGGGAGAATTCATTATTGAGACTGCTGGTTCCTTGTTGGAACTGATATTCATTTGAATCAACTAAGGCACCAGTTTCTGCATCAAAATAAAGTATTCTACCATTAAGTTCAACTGCAAAGTTCTTTTTAACTGTACCATCGTCCTGAACATAGTAATTTTTACCATCAATGGTCTTAATATGAGATAGGACATCATCATCATGGTCAGCATTTACAGGTGCAGGTTGAGCCTGATCTGCCACCATTCTTTCAGCTACTGCTCCTTGTTTTTGAGCAGGTTCGGGCAAGCGATCTTTCTTTGCAACCTTTGGATTTGCAACAATCTTGTCTTCAACAGCCGATTTTTCTCGTTTGTCGCCTTCTTGGTCTTGGGCAGTTGTTGGCCCTGCTTGTTTATTCTGCTCTGCTACTTCTGTTTTAGGAGTTTCTGTGATTGCATTAGCAGCTTTAACTTCTTCTGCAACAGCAGCCTTTTCTGTAGATGCTTCTTTCGTATCTGCTGGTTTAGCAGGCTCTTGAGCATTGGTTTGAACTGTTGCTTCCGTATTTTCTGCTGGTTTAGCAGGTTTTTCACTAGCAGCAACATCGCCTGTCACCTTGTCTGCAGGGGTTGCTTTTTCTGCTTCTTTCTCAGAAGCTACGTTAGCTTGGGCTGGAGTTTGCTGACCCGGACCACTAGTCTGAGCTGTAGCAGGTTCTTGAACCACAACCTGCTTTACATCATCCGCATGGACAACGCCTGGTTCTAGACCAAGTACCTTTGGTGCTACAATAAGTGCCAAGGTAGTCAAAGCAATGGCTACCCAGTTTTTCTTAACTTTATGCATCTTATAATGAATCTTTTTCTCCATCATAAAACCTCCTTCTGAATTTAGTATAAAGTTATGCCCTTATTCTAGTATATTTTTCAAAATGATCTTTTTTTGTTGCACATCTACAACTATGAAAGGCAAATTCTTTCAAACTGTTCTTTAAGCTTTTGGGCAACACCAAAGGAATCTAAAAATTCAAAAAAAGATAGGCATTGCTCGATATCACTGAGAGCATTAGTATTCCCGACCTTATAGGCATACAGAGCCCTATGATACTTAATCAGCGTTCGATCATATAGATCTGTTTCAGGGATTTTAGAGTGGTCGAGATAATTGAGAAACCTCATAGCAACTAGCAGATGGTTTCCTTCTATACAGACGCTAATGACATTAAGTAGCATCTTGATAATACGGCGGCGATTTTCAGGTAGGTTGTTATAAAACTGGGTACGATTGATCATCTCACTAGCGAAGGTTTCCAACGTTTCCAAGGTCATCAAATCAACACTGTTTGTAAAAAGCCAGAGTTCATAACGTCCCCACTCCTCAACAGAAAAGAGATGATCCGTCAGGAATTCTATATCCTTCTTGCTAATCTGAAAATCTGAGCAACAGGAAGACAGAAGAGCTCTGACAATGATCGTATTGAGTTTATAGTTTTTCTTCTCAGGAAACTGTTCGGTCAAAGCTTCTGAGCTTGACAAAATATTTTGGAGCTTGACAACATTGTTTTCCTGATATGCATCAGCTACTTTTTTTGAAAACAGCACATCATCTGAATCAATGTAATTATGGTAAACATACTGAAACTCCTCTAGGGAAACGGCCATATTTTTTAAACAGCAATAAAAAGAATCAAGTGTGATCCCATTAACTCCCCGTTCAAAACGGGATAGCTGAGCTACGGAAATATCACCAGCAGCTACCTCTTTCAGGGACATTTTTTTTGATTCTCTAATGACTTTGAATATTTTTCCAAATGCTTTCAACATATCACTCCCCCAGTTTCGTATATGCAAAAAATTCTTACTAATTTTAATATACTAGTAACATGTTTCAATTATATTACAGAGAAAGTACTTTATATTTCAAATTAATACAAGCAGATTAATTCGCATGATAAGACCGTTTAATATAGCATTTATTGAATATTATATCTTTTCATGAATCTATTGATTTCAGTAGAAATCTGAACTATTCTATCTAACAACTTGAAAACACTAACATTTCTAGAGATAGATTCCTTCTTATGTTAAACGAATCTTGATTGATTTATAAAAGTTTGATATAAAATCGCAAGACAATCATATGAAACATTTTTTAGACATGGAGTAAATTAAAAAACGAGAGCCGAACTCTCGTCTTACTGTTGATTTCCAAAGACATCTCGATAGAGCATGCCGTCTCGTAAACTTTCAGCATCTCCTCCTAATTGCTCTACCAATTCATAGGCAAAGGCAAGTGCGGTTGACGGTCCTCGGCTAGTTGTTAGATTGCCATCCACAACTACTGTTTGCTTTTGATAAATTCCGTCAGTAATTTGCTCCTGAACTCCGTCATAACAAGTAAAGTGCTTGTCTTTCAGGACACCTGCTTGATGAAGAGCGATTGGGGCTGCACAGATGGCAGCAATTTTCTTTCCAGCTTGGTTAAAGGCTTTAATCTGTGAAATGAGCGCTTGATTATCTCGTAGGTGAGCTGAGCCTGGCATACCACCCGGAAGAACGACCAAGTCATAGTCGGACAAATCGCCATCAAAAACACGATCAGCTTTCACCTGAATGCCATGCGATCCTGTCACCTGCTCTTCAAATCCTACCATATCACATGAAATGTTTGCTCGACGCAAGACATCAACTACTGTCAAGGCTTCAATTTCTTCAAAACCCTGGGCTAAAATAACTGCTACTTTTGCCATAGTGGCCTCCTTATTTGATTTGTTTTAGGACAACTTTCTTTCGTTTGAATGGAACTTTTCCACTTTTCTCTTCTGCTAGATTGGTCTGGTAACTCATAGACAAGAGGAGACCGACACCGATGAGGTTACTAATAATTGCGGATCCCCCTTGAGAAATAAATGGCAGAGGAATCCCTGTCAAAGGAAGTAAGCCTGTCACGGCACCGATATTTTCAAAGATATGGAAGAGCAACATCATGATAAAACCAGTCGAAATATAGGTGTAGAACTGGTTGTTTGACTTAAGTGTAATCTTCAACATCCGATAAATAAGAAGCAAGTACAGGGCAACCACAAAGACCGAACCAATAAAGCCAAAGTCTTCAGCAATTACGGTGAAAATCATATCGCTCTCGCGTACTGGAATGAGGAGATTGGACACATTGAAACCTTGTCCAAACAAGCCACCACTTCCAATAGCAATTTGTCCCTGCGCCTGTTGGTAAGTCGTTGTTTGCGCAAAGTCAAAGGGATTGAGCCAAGCCAAGATGCGGTTGATCTGGTAGGTTGGCATCCCAATCTGATGCAAGAAGGCACGTCCATCCTTGCTTATAAAGATGGCCATGAAGCCTACAACTGCAGTCACTCCTGTCGCAAAAACAGGAATGATAATCTTCCACGAAACACCTGAAAGGAGAACCATGCCTGCAAAAATAGCTACAAAGACCAAGGCAGTCCCCAAGTCACTTTGTAGGGCTAAGAGGATCAAGACTGGGATGGTAAAGGCAATCATCCAACCAATCAGTAGGAAATCCAAGGGAATAGTCCGTCGCCATTCCTTGTGTTTCTGAGTGAATCTTACAATGGCTCGAGCCAACATCAAGATATAGGAAATCTTCATGAACTCCGATGGCTGGAAAAGTGTCGTTCCACCAATCGATACCCAGTTCTTGGCACCTGTTGACGCTACAAGATTTGGATTGTAGAAAACAAGAGGTAGGACCATCAAAGCTAGCCCTAGACCATAAAGATAGGGAGTCACCTTCCATAAAAACTCGGTATTAAAGAACATGACCACAAATCCAATGACAAGACCCAAGGCAATCCAAGCGATTTGCTGACCTAGAATTGGTAATACATTATTTGGATAGTCATGACTAACTGCTATATAAATGGCCGCTACTCCAATCACCAGTAAACAAAACACTGGTAGGAGGAGGCTATAATCGACTCGAGAGTCGAAGGAACGTTTCATATTTTTTACCTTTTCTCTTTCTAGGATTTTTCTTTCATTCTATTGCGACGAGATTGGAGAAAATCAGCTACAGCAGGCTCTAGCTGTTCTCTAGAAAGAACCTGAACAGCCCTTTCTTTTGACAAGGCCTGAGCGATTTGTTTGCCGTAACGCTTGCTAACGACACGACTGTCTAAGATTAGAGCAATCGAACCTTGGTCAGATCGTCTAACAGTACGACCAAGGGCTTGCTTTAGTCGAATGATCGCCATCGGTAACTGATAATCATAGAAAGGATTCTTCCCTTCTTGACGCAGTTCTTGGTTTAATTTTTTGGTTAACGGTTCTTGGGGATTTTGGAAAGGCAATCTCGGAATCACTTGGATCACGCAAGGATGGGTTGAAAAATCAACTCCTTCCCAGAAACTACCTGTTCCAAGCAAGATCTGGCGTTCGCCTTTTTCAAAACGTTTTTTCAGTTGGCTTGGTTCCCCATTTTTATACTGAGCTAGATGCGGTTGGTCTAGCAGGTCCGAAACTGCCAGCAACATCTCTTTTGAGGTAAACAAAACCAATAAGGGTTCTTGAAAGGCTTGTAAGCTTCGAATGACAGAAGCCACTTCACTAGCATAGTCAACAGGCGAAACTTCTGTCACAAGAGGAAAATCATTGACTAGAAAGACTTCTTGTTGCTCCTGTTTTGCTACATCAAGCCTAACAAGTGGAGCATCCGGAAATCCCAATAAATCTGCTAGGGAAACCCGATTGCTGATTTCAAGAGTAGCCGATACTCCTAGGAGCCTACAATCTTCTGGCAATAAGTCTGCTAGTATAAAGCGGCCTTTTTTACTTGAACAAATCAAGACATCCTTGCTCGATTTCTCTGCTGTAGCAAGCCAAAATTCACGGTCCGAGGTGAAAAAGTTTGCAAGCTCTCGATACTCTGGGAGAGCTAACTCCGAAAAATGCTGGCGCAACTCTTCGAGAGAATCCAACCACTTTCCATTCTTAAGGCCTGACTGATAGTGCTCCATCAAGTAACGACATTCAAAGCCGATACTCTCAAGCAAGCGTTTCTGAACCAAATCTTCCTCTGACTCTAAGGACTTTTCAATTTGAGTTACAAGATCCTCTAGGCGATAAGCCTGCTGGGCTAGATTTTCGAGAGCTAGCAGCATTTTTTGAGCTTCATCCAAAATCACCAAACGATTGTCGACAAACTCGGGATTGTCTTCCAAACGAGTGACCAGATAGGCATGATTGGTCAGAAGAACACGACTGGTCTCGGCCTTTTCCTGCCCTCGTTTCCAAAAATCCTCTGTAGCAAATAAACTTTTCTTTGAAAGCTTACCATCGTGGACTAGTTCCGGCAGAAAGTGCTGGTAGCGATAAAGCTGCCCGATTTCGTCCAAGTCACCAGTCTCTGTCTCTGTTAACCAGATGAGCAGTTGCATTTTAAAACGTGTGAAAAGGCGATTGGACTCCGGTCGATGGAGGACTCGGTGAAAGGCATCCAGTTTCAAGTAATTTTGAGGCCCCTTGAGACTATGAATTTCCAGATGGAAGACCTCTTTTAAGCGCTGACCTTCTTCTTGCATGATTTGATTTTGAAGAATTTTGGTCGGAACGCTCACTAGGATTCCAGCTTCACTCTCCGAGTTCAAAGCTGGAAGGAGATAACCATAAGTCTTGCCCAGTCCCGTTTGGGCTTGGATAAAGGAAGTTTGGTGTTCTTCCAATAATTGCTCAACCTTCTCCGCAAAATCCAGCTGCTGTGGACGTTCCTCCAGCCCCAATAAAGAAATGTTTTTAGCAAAGTCTTTGGATAACTTTTGTGGGACTAAGGCTTTGCTTTCCTTTCTGAGGAAAAGCCCATGAAGTTCCATCAAGTCGGGCGAAGATAAGAGAGATTGTTGCTGATAGACCTCCTCAATCACCAGATAACTTTCATAGAGAAGGTTGTCTGCAAGTTTTAGCAAGCTTTCTAAGAGCCCTTTTGGTAACTCAAATAGTTTTTGACGCATGTAGAGCAAGAGTTCAGCTGTTGCCTGAGCATCTGACAGGGCAGTATGGGCATGTTCCAGCTCAATGCCCAACTCTTGACAAAGGATACCTAAGTTATACTTTTCAAACTGAGGATATAGAACTTGGGCAAGCTCAACTGTATCCACCCGCGGTGTACGCAATTCATATCCTTCAAAAAAGAGAAATTCTGCAAGAAGGTTGGCATCAAACTGTACATTGTGCGCAACAAAAATACCGTCCTTAACCAATTCAAAAATTTTTCCGGCCACCTGAGAAAACTCTGGTGCCGCAGCCAAACGCTGATCGGTCAGACCCGTTAATTCTTTGATATGAGAATCCAAGGGTTCATGGGGATTGACATCGGTCGCATACTGATCAATGATTTCACCATTCTCAATCACCACAATGCCTACTTGAATAATTTTTGCCTTGCTTCCGGTGCTGGTCGCCTCTAAATCAACGACCACATACCGATCATTTCTCGCATTCATCATTAAAAATTATATCAAAAAAAGCATGATTTGACACCCCTCAACTTTGATAACAATCTCGCTTTCCTTGCGAGTTTGAGTAAAAATCAAGACCTTAAAAGTGAGAATTTCACGCAAGTTCAGCAGTTGGTCGCTAGTTCTGAGGTATTTGAAAACCTTATCAACAAAGCTACATCAACATAAAAAGGCAACCAAGGTATTAGCTGCCTTTTTGAGATATTTTTTTCATTGTTTTCGGAAGAGCTTTACTAATTTCGGTAGGCAAGACAAGGTAGTTTTCTTGAGCTAGTTCTTGCGCAATAGCTGAATGAAGGTGAGTTGCTGCCACCACTCTCTCATAGAGACTGACTTGGTGAAACTGACCTGCAAAACCTGCAATCATCCCAGCCAGAGTATCTCCCATCCCACCAGTTGCTTGATAGGGACCTCCAACCTGTAACTGATAATATTCAGACTGACCAGCTTTCCAGATACGAGTCGCTGAACCCTTCTCGACTAGAATCGTCCTTTGAGGAAAAGCAGAAAGAGCCCTAGCAGTCGCCTCTGTATTTTGATGGTCAAGAACTATACCAGACAGTCTTTCCCATTCCTTTTGGTGTGGGGTTAGGATGAGCTGACTAGATGGGAATGTCAAATGAGCTTTTGCTAAGATGCCCAAAGCACCGCCATCTGCAATCAAAATCTGGTCTTTTCTAAGGCTGTCAAAGACCCGTTTTACGAGTTCTTCTCCGAATGCATCCTCTCGCAAACCCGGACCTAGCAAGACAACTTCTGCCTTTTCCAACTGCTCTTTTAACAATTGCTGATCTTGAAGAGAAAATGCCATGGCCTCAGGTAAATGACTGTGCAGAGCCGGAATATTTTCCTTATCCGTGCCAACAGTCACCAACCCTGCCCCGCTTTTGACAGCTGCAATGGCTGACATGATGATAGCTCCCCCATAAGGATAGGTCCCTCCCAGCAAGAGCAGGCGACCGTAATCTCCCTTATGGCTGTGACGACAACGTTCAATAATAACTTTTTCTAATAAAGTTTGATCAATCACTTTCATCGATTTTTCCTCTCACTCCATTATACTACAAAAGGAGGGGCAAACCTCCTTCTACACTATTTTCCCTTAAATTCCGCAAAGGTCTGTAAGATTTTAGCTGCCACTGCTGGAGAAGGTTCTCCTTTTAGCTCTAACGTGTCATCTGCATATGGAGTAAGGCCAGCAAAGTCTCCTATCTGGACTGAATAAAGAGACGTTTTAAACAATTCAATATCGTTTTGGTCATTTCCAAAAGCGATGAAGTTCTCCCCGCATAACTTTTCAACAGTTGTCGCCTTATGAGTATCCAAGGGATTAACATAAAGGCACTTTTCATGCGCATGATAGGAGAGATGAGCCTGGCCTAGTCTTTCTAGCTGACCAAGCAGATCATCAAGCAAATCCTCATGGTCACCCATATAAACGACTACCTTAATCGGAGTCCCTAAGTCCTCAAGTTTCTGATGACGAGCCACCTTTAGGGGATCCACACTGGAAATAAATGGAATCTTCTCTACAATCTGTCCACTATAGTCAAAGCAATCATCTACAAAGAAAGGGAGATTATAAGTCTGGCAATAATCCACTAGCGCCTGATAAACTCTAGCATCAAGATTCCTTTCGAAGATAGCCTTCCCCAAATGATAGGCTACGCCACCATTCAAACCTATGACTAAGCGCTGACTGAGTTCAGAACCTAATAAACCCAAACAATCCCGATAAGAGCGGGCTGAGGCAAACACAAGCTCATGCCCATAATCTTCAGCCTTTAAAAGAACCTGCTGAATCTCCTCATCTATGGTCATGTAGTCAAAAGATAGCGTTCCATCCAGGTCAAATACGAATTTCATTTTCCTAGTCCTTGTTTAGTGTTCGAAGCGCTGCCTGATAGGTTTGCTCCATTAGCATAGTAATAGTCATAGGACCAACTCCACCAGGTACAGGAGTGATGTGACTAGCAAGTGGTGCAACAGCATCATAATCAACATCTCCACAAAGCTTGCCATTTTCATCTCGGTTCATCCCAACGTCAATGACAACCGCTCCTGGTTTGACAAAGTCAGCAGTCACAAACTTAGCGCGACCGATTGCAACCACAAGAATATCCGCCTTAGCAGCAACCTTGGCAAGATGATGGGTGCGTGAGTGAGTCAAAGTCACAGTCGCATTCTTGGCTAAAAGAAGCTGAGCCATCGGTTTTCCAACAATATTTGAACGACCGATGACAACCGCATTTTTACCTTCTAGATCAATCCCATATTCATGAAACATCTCCATAATTCCTGCAGGTGTTGAAGGAATCATAACTGGATGACCAGACCAGAGGCGACCCATGTTTAGGGGATGGAAACCATCCACGTCTTTTTCGGGGTCAATAGCTAATAAAACTGCCTCTTCGTCAATATGTTTTGGCAAAGGTAATTGAACCAAAATCCCATGCCAAGCTGGATCTTGATTGTATTTGGCAATCAAGTCTAACAATTCCGCTTGGGTAATGGTCTCTGGAACTCGCACTACTTCACTACGGAAGCCAGTAGCGAGAGCTGACCGTTCCTTGTTGCGAACGTAGACTTGGCTGGCAGGATTGTCCCCCACCAAAATCACTACCAATCCTGGAACTAGACCTGTTTCTTCTTTTAGTTTGGCAGTCTTTTCAGCCAACTGTCCTTGTAACTTAGCTGCAAGAGCCTTCCCATCAATAATCTGTGCCATATCTCTTCTCTTTTCTATCAAATATCCTCTATTATATCAAAAAATAACTCGCCATTCTAACACTTCTTGCCTAATGGACCCTATAGTCTGAAACTATAAGAAAAAGCCCTTGTCGAGCTTTTATGCCTATTTATACTAGGTGAATCTGTCATGCTTTCTTTTTGACTTTTGGAGCCGGTAAGACTTCATACATCTCCTTGATTAATCTCATTAGAAATGATTTATCTTCAATGTCTTCTATCAAAATCATCTCCTTAGCTCCTTCATAAGGACGTTCAAGCCTAGTCTGTCCCAGTTGATCCATGACCAGCTTCACAGGCTTCAGTAACAAACGATTATCATAGATTCCCCCAATAATCTTCCCACGATAATAAAGGATATACTCTCCCATCATTGGACGATAACTCATCTCCTCTAGCTCTGATAGCTGTTCGAGAATAAAATCTAAATATTCTTTACTGGAAGCCATGATGCCTACTCCATTTCTTCTAAAAATGAGGTATTACAAAACCTTACTCAAAAATTCCTTGGTTCGTTGTTCTTTTGTTTGATCGAAAATCTCCTCTGGTGTCCCATCTTCGACAACAACTCCATCCGCCATAAAGATGACACGGTCTGCTACCTCACGCGCAAAGCCCATTTCATGAGTCACAATCACCATAGTCATCCCTGACTTGGCAAGGTCTTGCATAACAGCTAGAACTTCTCCAACCATCTCAGGGTCTAGGGCTGAAGTCGGCTCATCAAAGAGCAAAACATCTGGTTCCATAGCAAGTCCACGTGCAATAGCAATCCGTTGTTGCTGACCACCTGACAAACTCTGTGGATAAGCCGTCGCCTTGTCTGGCAAGCCAACTTTTTCTAACAGTTCCTGTGCTCTTTTCTCCGCAACTTCCTTGCTTTCACCTTTGGTTTTAATTGGTGACAAAGTGATATTTTCCATCACTGTCATATTGGGAAAGAGGTTGAATTGTTGGAATACCATACCCATCTTTTCACGCATGGCAAAAAGGTCATTTTTCTTATCTGTGATATCAACTCCTTCAAAGATAACCTTACCTTTACTTGCTTCTTCAAGTAGATTCATCGAACGAAGGAGGGTTGATTTCCCGCTCCCTGACGGACCGATAATGACCACAACTTCTCCTCGTTTAATCTCAAGGTTGATGCCTTTTAAAACTTCATTTTTCCCAAAAGACTTATGTAGTTCTTCAATTTTAATCAAGGTTTCTGTCATTATTTCTTGTCTCCTTGTCCAATATGTTTTTCAAATGCTTTCAACGCCACTGTCAAAACAGAGGTCATAATCAAGTAATAAAAGGCTGCAAATAAAAGGGGAGTCAACGGTAAATAAGTTGTTGTTGCTACTGTCGTTGCACCATTCCACAACTCCATCACCCCAATCGCAGACAAGAGGGAACTATCCTTGATAATGGTGATAAATTCATTTCCAAGAGCTGGAAGAATATTTTTGATAGCTTGAGGCAAAATGACATAACGCATGGCATTTTTCGGACGAATACCAAGAGAGTAAGCAGCCTCTAACTGCCCTTTAGGAACCGCATTGATCCCCGCACGAACAGTTTCTGAAACGTAAGCTCCACTATTCATAGAAATAATCAGAATACCAGGAATCAAACGAGAAAGATCAACTCCTAAAATTCCCACTTGAATAGTCGGAGCATTGATATGCATAAGGGCAAAGGCAATCATTATTTGAACCATCATTGGAGTACCACGGAAGATCCAAACATAGACATTTGCAAACCAAACGAGCGGTTTAAAGCGTGAACGTTGAGCAAAGGCCAGTAACACACCTATAATGGTCCCTAAGCAAACAACAAGGATGGAAATCAATACGGTAATCAGAGCACCATAGTTAAAATATGGTAAATACTTTGGTAAAAAAGAAAAATTCATATTCAATCAACTTTCTATGTATTAGATTGTATGATTATAACATGAATTGAATTAAAATGCAATCCTTTTTCCCTAATTTTAACAATTAACTTGATAGAATAGAGAAATAGAGAGAAATCACAGTTTTTTTCTAGTCAACTACCTCTTGTTTATGGTAAAATAGAAACGATAAGAAATGGAGGAGAATCAAAATGGAATCACATTTGGTTAGAATCATTAACCGCCTAGAAGCAATGACAAAAGATGGTGGAAATCTAAAACGTAATTTTGAACGTGAAGGTGTTGTTGTCGCAGAAGTTGCATACAGCCACGACGAAGAAAACGGATCACTCTTCACCCTTCGCGATGTAGAAGCTCGTGAAACTTATACCTTTGATAGCATTGATTTGATTGCAATGGAGATCTACGAACTCCTTTACTAATATAAAAACAACGGGCAGTAAGGCCCGATGAATGAGAATCCTTTTTGTCACCGCAAATGGGATTTTTTCTTACCTTCAATGTCGCTGGATTCTCCATAAATCCTTCTTTTAAAAACGACCACTTCCCAATCTTTTTACTTGCTTTACACCTTAATCATGCTATAATGAGAGTATAAAACTTTGACTATTCTTGACCTTTTTCTTAGGCCAAGTATAAGAATGAAATGAGGTAGATGTTATGCTCTGTCAAAACTGTAAAATTAACGACTCAACAATTCATCTGTATACCAATATCAATGGACAGCAAAAGCAAATTGATCTTTGTCAAAACTGCTATAAAATTATCAAAACAGATCCAAATAATACCCTCTTTAAAGGAATGACTGACTTAAACAATCATGACTTTGATCCATTCGGCGACTTTTTCAATGACTTGAACAATTTCAAACCTTCTTCTAATAACGTCCCTCCAACTCAATCTGGTGGGGGATATGGAGGAAACGGTGGTTATGGACCTCAAAACCGAGGCCCACTTCAAACACCTCCTAGTCAAGAAAAAGGACTCCTAGAGGAATATGGTATCAATATTACTGAGATTGCCCGTCGAGGAGATATTGACCCTGTTATCGGTCGAGATGAGGAGATTATCCGAGTTATCGAAATCCTCAACCGAAGAACCAAGAACAATCCTGTTCTTATCGGAGAACCTGGTGTTGGTAAAACAGCTGTTGTAGAAGGTCTAGCTCAGAAGATTGTCGATGGTGATGTTCCCCATAAACTCCAAGGCAAGCAGGTCATCCGTCTGGATGTGGTTAGCCTAGTTCAAGGAACAGGGATCCGAGGCCAATTTGAGGAACGTATGCAAAAACTCATGGAAGAAATTCGCAAACGCGAGGACATCATCCTCTTTATCGATGAAATCCATGAAATTGTTGGCGCTGGATCTGCTGGCGATGGCAATATGGATGCAGGAAATATCCTCAAACCAGCCCTTGCCCGTGGTGAATTGCAATTGGTTGGTGCCACTACTCTCAATGAATACCGTATCATTGAAAAAGATGCTGCTTTGGAACGCCGTATGCAGCCTGTCAAAGTTGATGAACCAACTGTCGAAGAAACCATTATCATCCTCAAAGGGGTTCAAAAGAAATACGAAGACTACCATCACGTCAAGTACACAGACGCTGCTATCGAAGCTGCTGCAAATCTTTCCAATCGCTATATCCAAGACCGCTTCTTGCCAGACAAGGCTATTGACCTGTTAGATGAAGCTGGTTCTAAGATGAATCTGACGCTGAACTTTGTTGATCCTAAAGTGATTGATCAGCGTTTAATTGAAGCTGAGAATCTCAAGGCTCAAGCTACTCGAGAGGAAGACTTTGAAAAGGCTGCCTATTTCCGCGATCAGATTGCCAAGTACAAGGAAATGCAGAAGAACAAGGTGACCGATCAGGATACTCCTATCATTAGCGAGAAAACAATCGAACATATCATTGAGCAGAAAACCAATATCCCTGTTGGAGAACTCAAAGAAAAAGAACAGTCTCAGCTTATCCATCTAGCAGACGACCTCAAAGCTCATGTCATTGGTCAAGATGAAGCTGTCGATAAGATTGCTAAGGCCATCCGTCGTAATCGTGTTGGACTTGGAACTCCTAACCGCCCAATCGGAAGCTTCCTCTTTGTCGGACCAACTGGTGTCGGTAAGACAGAACTTTCCAAACAACTAGCCATTGAGCTCTTTGGTTCTGCTGACAGCATGATTCGCTTTGATATGAGTGAATACATGGAAAAACACAGTGTGGCTAAATTGGTCGGAGCCCCTCCAGGCTATGTAGGCTATGACGAAGCTGGTCAACTGACTGAAAAAGTTCGTCGCAATCCTTACTCTCTCATCCTTCTCGATGAAGTTGAAAAAGCCCACCCAGATGTGATGCACATGTTCCTTCAAGTATTGGACGATGGTCGTTTGACTGATGGGCAAGGACGAACAGTTAGCTTTAAAGATGCTATCATTATCATGACTTCAAATGCGGGTACCGGTAAGGCCGAAGCCAGCGTTGGTTTTGGAGCTGCTCGTGAAGGTCGAACCAACTCTGTCCTCGGTGAACTCGGTAACTTCTTTAGCCCAGAGTTTATGAACCGTTTTGACGGCATCATCGAATTTAAACCTCTCAGCAAGGACAACCTTCTCCAAATCGTCGAACTCATGCTAGCGGATGTCAACAAACGCCTCTCTAGCAACAATATCCACCTCGATGTGACAGACAAGGTCAAGGAAAAGTTGGTTGACTTAGGTTATGATCCAAAAATGGGGGCACGCCCACTCCGCCGTACTATTCAAGACCATATCGAGGATGCCATCACTGACTTCTACCTTGAAAACCCAAGTGAAAAAGACCTCAAGGCAGTTATGACAAGCAATGGCAATATTCAAATCAAATCTGCCAAAAAAACTGAGAAAACAGAAGAGATTGCTTCTGAAATAGAAGAATAAATCTCATAAAAAGAACAGGAAACAAGATTTCCTGTTCTTTTTTTTAATTCTCTTCTTGAACTTGATAGCGAAGAATTGTTTTTAATTTGCTTGGCTCCGTTCGATGAAGGTTATTGAGATAAATTTCTCGGTGGACTTCCGAAGTTCTTTTGAGTTTATGAAGTTGACAAAAATGATCCATCTCTGCAAAAGTCTCATTTTCAGTATCAAAAGGTCCTACATGAAGCATAGCAAGGATTTGGCCTTCTTCTATCATTTCAAAACGAATAGCCTCATAGAGAGGATTTGGCTTCTTGATTTTGACCTCGTTCAGAGCTACCTCAAATAGTTCTCGCGTAATAAAATCGGGTTGCCCAATCATAATGCTATAAGAAAGCTCACTTTTTACCAGTTCTCCCTCCTTCTCCTTTTTCCATACACCTTCTAAAGGAAAGACTGTAAAATCCGTGTAAACCTCATCCAGAGGAGCTTTTTTATACTTCATCTTTATCGCATAGGCTAAGGCATATAAGGCCCCTACGCGTTCTGAAAAATCTTCTTGATTTGGATCACCTTTACCATCAATCACGATATAGGATTGACCTGGCACCTGCAAGATGCTGGGCCTAGCTTTCACTTGATAAAGATTTTTTGCTTCTTTTCTCCATTCGTATTTCATTTGGTTCTTCTCCTTTCTATCTCTAGTATAGCACCAAAACCCTGACATCTTTTGTCAAGGTTTGTAAAGTTTTTGGATTTTTTCTAATCTAGAAAGCAATTCCTTCTTCAGATGATTGGGGGCGAGTATTTCCACCCCATCTAGATAAGACAGGAGGTAAGTATACAGACTTTCATGCTCTGGTAGGACTGTCTTGACATAATAACACCCATCTTTCCCCAAGCTAATCTCATCTTCTGAAAAATCTTCATAAACCCGGAAAGCAAGCTTGGGACTAAACTTCAAGGAAACTTTGATTTGATGTGCCACTTGATCTGAACCATCAACCCAATCCTCCACATTTTTCTGCTTCACAGTTTCAGTTGTTAGGTGATAGTTCCTAATTCTAGACAATTTGAAAAAACGCCACTCTTCCTTCAAACAACAGTAGGCATGAAGGTACCAATCTCTCTTTTTAAATACGAGTCTAAAGGGTTCGACTGTACGAATCGTTTTCTGACCACACCCACCTAGATAAGTAATCACCAGTTGCCTTTTCTCTAGAATAGCATGTTTGATGTTATCAAATAATTCTTTTTGACCTTCTCGCTTTCTCCAGTCAGTCATGTCTACTTCTATCCAAGGGCTGGGAGAAACTTGAAAAATAGATTCCAACTTTTCAAGTAACATATCTTGCCTGTCATCGGTCAGGGCTTGAATCCCTTGCAAAGCTGACAGAAGTTCTAATTTTTCATCCTCCGATACGAGAGTACGATCCAGAACAAAGTTCTTCATTAAAAAGATTCCGCCCGTCTTCCCAGGTATCGAATAAAGGGGAATCCCTGCCATACTCAACCGCTCAATATCACGATAAATCGTTCGTACAGATACTTCAAATAATCGGGCTAATTCAGGAGCTGTTGCACTGCCTTTTTCTAAAAGTAGATATAGGATACGAAATAGTCTTGATTCTGCCATAAAATCACCTCTCTTTTATTATACCAGTTATAGTACTAGGTCTAGAAAGTTTAACGAGACAAGGATTGACCAAGACAAAGTAGCTTTTTCTGCACCAGTTCGTTGGTTTATTCTTGACAGCTTGCCCCTCGTCCATTATGATAATAATAAAGATACTAGAGAATGAGGAAAATGCAATGGCAAACCCAACTTTTGGTGAAAAAAAAGTGAATGTGACCTACCAGCCCCGCTATGGTGTGTACGCAGTTATTCCGGATGCGGAGAAAAAACAAATTGTCCTAGTTCAAGCTCCCAATGGTGCTTGGTTCTTGCCAGGTGGAGAAATTGAAGCTGGCGAAGATCATCAAGAAGCACTAAAAAGAGAACTGATCGAAGAACTTGGCTTTACAGCTGAAATTGGAACCTATTATGGGCAAGCTGATGAGTATTTCTACTCTCGCCACCGTGATACCTACTACTACAATCCAGCGTATCTCTATGAAGCTATTTCTTTCAAAGAAGCACAAAAACCACTGGAAGATTTTAATCATATTGCTTGGTTCCCTATTGACGAGGCTATTGAAAAGCTCAAACGTGGTAGCCATAAATGGGGAATTGAAGCTTGGAAAATCCAGCATGGAATTGGCTAAAATACACGATTTTATCCAAAAAGTGCTATAATAGAGTTAGAAAATCGGAGGAACTGTTATGAAGCTTATCAACACGACTAATTCACACTCGCAACTTGTTAAAAGCCAATTAGAAAGCACAGACGCAACTCTTGTCGAGGTCTATTCTGCTGGAAACACAGATGTAGTTTTCACACAAGCCCCGCTTCACTATGAAATCCTCATTTCCAACAAACACCGTGCTATTCGTGAACCTGAAATCGAAACTATCCAAGACTTCTTCTTAAAACGTAAAATCGACAAGGAAAGCATTGATGAAGCCAATATCAAGACGCTTTATTCTGATAAATTGATTGAGATTTCAATCCCTATAAAATAAGAAGACCAGCCAAAAGCTGGTTTTCTTTTGCAAAAAAGATTGGTAGTACACAACTACCAATCTTTTTCATTTTATTTCACAGCTTCTTTCAAAGCCTCTACCTTGTCCAAACGTTCCCATGGAAGGTCAATATCTGTACGTCCCATATGTCCATAAGCCGCTGTTTGACGGTAAATTGGACGTTTAAGGTCCAGCATTTGAATAATTCCTGCAGGGCGAAGGTCAAAGATTTGACGCGCTGCTTTTTCAAGCTTGCTTTCAGCTACTGTTCCTGTACCAAAAGTATCGATACGAACGGAAACAGGCTGGGCCACACCGATGGCATAGGCCAATTGTACTTCTGCCTTCTTAGCAAGACCTGCTGCAACGATGTTCTTGGCAATGTAGCGAGCTGCATAAGAGGCTGAACGGTCCACCTTCGTCGCATCCTTACCAGAGAAGGCACCACCGCCATGACGAGAATAGCCACCATAGGTATCCACGATGATCTTACGACCAGTCAAACCTGAGTCCCCTTGAGGTCCACCGATTACAAAGCGACCAGTTGGATTGATGAAGAATTTTGTTTGCTCATCCAAGTAAGAGGCTGGAATAACTTCTTTGATAACCTTGCTAATCACATCATTGTGAATTTGTTCATTGCTAACTTCTGGATCGTGCTGAGTTGAAATCACGACTGTGTCCACACGTACCGGACGGTCATTTTCATCATACTCAACTGTAACTTGTGATTTAGCATCTGGACGGAGATAGCTGATTTCACCAGACTTACGAAGTTCTGCCAAACGACGAACTAGCTTGTGGCTGAGTGAGATTGGCAATGGCATGAGTTCTTCTGTCTCATCCACCGCAAATCCAAACATGAGCCCTTGGTCTCCAGCTCCAATCAAGTCAAGCGGATCTTGATCTGCATTTCCACGAACCTCCAAGGCTTCGTTAACCCCTTGGGCGATATCTGGTGACTGCTCAACAAGTGACGGATGAACTCCCACCGTCTCCGCAGAAAAACCATATTCTGTATTCGTATAACCAATCTCTGCAATGGTGTCACGAACCACACGGTTAATATCCACATAAGCATGTGTAGAAATTTCACCAAAAACATGGACGGAACCAGTGTAGACAGCTGTCTCAGCAGCAACGTGCGCATCTGGATCTTTAGCTAAAATAGCATCCAAAATCGCATCTGAAATTTGGTCTGCAATCTTATCTGGATGCCCCTCAGATACAGATTCAGACGTGAATAATTTACGTTCTGACATAAAAATGTCCCCCCTTAAAAAATATTGTTATAGAGTTACAAAGTACTGATAGGTATTTCTATAGTCTAAGAGTTACGACGCGAAAGAAATAAAAACGATGTTTTTTTATTTCTGAAGCTAGTAAGGCGCATAGGGTGACCGCGTTATAGCGGCAACCGTAGAAGGACGAGCGACTTTGGAGTCGTCATTCTTTGCGAGTACAAAGTACTGATAGAAATTTCTACCATCTTATCGGGACTATATAACCTTATCATTATACCACTTTTTGCTTTTTTTTGCAGTATTTTCTCGAAATCGAAAAAAGAACCTTACGGATCTTTTCTCGTCATAAAATTTCGGCTTGTGCTCCATAATACAGAAGGTCATACCTATGCTTATCTGCATACTTCATCTACAAACTACCTATTTTTTATCACAATGTTTTAACAAACAATCTTCCAGTTAGGTTTACTGTTCCTTTGACTTTCTATTGCTTACAGTTAAGCCAAGTCCAGCCATTAGGAGGCCAATTCCCACAATACCATAGTTCGCTGTATCATTACTTCCTGTATCAGGGAGTTTAGCTGCTTCTTGTTTATGAGCTGTAGCTACTGGAAGAGAGGTCGTTTGAATCGGATTCTCTGTCTGAACAACTGGTAGTGTTGTACGACGTTCTAGGTAGAATTGGTAATTATCTTTCGTTACCTTATAATTGTGTCCTTCAGTCACAGTTTCAACAATCAAAGACGCCACATCTTTAGTCAAGGTATCTCCAAATTGCTCACTTAAATCCAAAATTCTATTATCATTAGTAAAACCTTTGTAATATTTTTGGTAAGGACTTGAGGTTGCTACAATTCTCTCAATACCATTTGCAGTTAATGTTGCAATTGTGTCTGCAATCGTTGGAATTGACGGATTCTCCTTAATTGGAAAATCGGATAATAGGACAGCAAACCTTTTATTTTTAGGTGATTTTGACCAATCATATGTCGAAACAATTTGATTGAGTGCAGGTGTCGGCGTTTCTGCTGGATCACCTCCATTAGCAAGTTCAATTGCAGCGAGCGCTTTTTTTAGTTCGTCTGGATTA
>NZ_KV832118.1:330596-334685 GCF_001837335.1 Streptococcus sp. HMSC066F01 | reverse complement strand
TCACCAAACTTAGTTAGAATTGTACCTTCATCAGTTAAATTATACGTGCGGCCATAAAGCTCATCGCTAAATGTAGCTAAACCAAAGCGTGCAGTTACCCCATTATTCGCGAGATTATCGACAAATTTATTGACATTATCTCTTACAGTATCAATATTACTCTTCATTGATAAAGAACGGTCAACAACAAATACGATATCTGCTGATCCTGATTTGGAAATCGTTTTTGTATCTTTTATCATCTCTACGGACGTAGTTTTATCAACACGTTCATATTGAGTATAAGAATTTCCCTCTTCGTCTTTCCCAGTCAAAGTGCTCTCAGTTGTTTCAGTCTTTGGAGCAGGAAGTTCTTCGCTTTTTACAGGTGCCACTTCTGTCTTTGTGACTTCAACAGTTGCACTTTCTTCATGAATCTTTTGATCACCTTCTTGACGTTCTTTCACGTCAATAGGTGAAACCTTCTTAGAAACATCAACAAGCTCTCCAGGTTTTGCATCTGATTGGTTAACGACTGGTTTCGCCTCATCAGCTTTAATTTCTGCCACAGCAGCTTCGACTGCCGATTTACTTGCTTCAGTTTTCTTTACTGTTTCAGTTGAAGCAGATGCCGGTTTTGTTGTTTCATCTGCAGACACTTGTCCGACCTGAGCAAAAGCAAACAAAATTGCTACAGAAGCCAACCCAACTTTCATTTTACGGAATGAAAAACGTTGTTGTTTCATAAATGATTTATCCATAGAAGTCCCCTTTTCTTTTCACGGATCAAATGATATAATCCGATTGTTTTATAATATGATAACACAAAATTGTATAGTTTTCAATTTTTTCCTTACGATTTCAATAAAATATTGGACTAAAAACAAGTTTTAAAGCAATTACTATTTTATTAATCAAATTATTTTGAATATATAATTATTGGCTACTTTGAATAGTTCAGGAAATAAAAACTCAGTAGAATCAGGTAATTCTACTGAGTTTTTAAAATGTTTGGCGTTTGGCTTTTCGCTCTGCACGGCCACGTGCGCGATTTTCAGCACGCTTGGTTTTGCGACGTTTTTCATCCACCGCCCATTGAATCTTCTTCTTATAGCCAGGTTTGACTTTTTTCTTTTTCTTTTTAACCAAGCCAATCATTTCAATATCAAGCTTATCCTGCTTCTTTTCACGATTAGCACGACGATCACGGTCATAGGTATCTTGAAACTCTCCGTCTTTGACCATCTTAGGAGTAAACTTGATACCTAATTTTTCCAACTCACGGATATCCGAGTCATCACTAGGCTGGTAAAGGGTAATAGCCGTACCAGGCAGTCCGTTGCGCCCAGTTCGTCCAACACGGTGAACAAAGAAGGACAAGTCTTGCGGAATGGCATCATTGATAACATGACTAACACCTTCAATGTCAATCCCACGCGCTGCCAAGTCTGTTGCAACAATGTACTCAAAATCCAGATTTTTCACCTGATTCATGATTCGCTTACGTTCACGAGGAGCAATATCTCCATGAATCTTAGCTACCTTCAATCCTTGAGCAGTCAAGTAGGCATGCAATTCATCAGCACGCGTTTTGGTGTTAACAAAAATCATTGCCAAATAAGGCTGCATCAACTGAGTCAGCTGGTAAATTTGAGCATTCTTGTCGCGGCCCTTGGTCGAAATCAACCAATTATCAATGGTATCTGAGATAACTGTCTTAGTCTTGATTTTTTCCATGACAGGATTTGACAAGTATTTTTTCAAGAACGGTTGCAATTTTTGTGGAATCGTTGCTGAAAAGACCATGAATTGCAAGTCTTTTGGAAGGCTCCCTGCAATCTTATCAACGGTTTCCAAGAATCCCATATCCAAGGTCATATCGGCTTCATCAATTACAAAGGTCTTGGCCTTGTGAATAGCCAAATCACCAGATTTGACCAAGTCATAGATACGACCTGGCGTTCCGATAACGATATGTGGTTGGTTGCTGGCAAGTTTTTCAATCTGACGCGCCTTATCCGTACCACCTACATAATTAACCACACGAACTTCGACATCTGAGTGAGCTGCAATCTGACGAGCTGCTTGGTAGATTTGAGTAGCCAACTCACGACTTGGAGCCGTAATCACTGCTTGCACACTATCGCTAGTTTCATCTAATTGCTGGAAAATGGGTAACAAGAAAGTATGAGTCTTTCCTGAACCTGTTTTTGACTCGCCCACCAAGTCACGACCTGCCAAGACAATAGGAATCAACTTTTCCTGAACTTCGGTAGGAGTCGTAAACTTCAACTCCTCCAAGGCTTCTACTATATAATTTTTAAATTGAAATTTCTTAAATGACATACTATCCTCGATTCTATCCTTTCAATTATACCATATTTTGTCCTATTGCAGTAGCCCCATTTGAGTCTCAGTCCTGTAGTAAAGATTCGAATAGATTAAAAGGTTGGAACCTCTGATTCCAACCTCTTTCATTATTTCCAGGTCAATACAGCATTCAAACCATAGTGATCACTGACTTGTGGACTATTTTGACCATCAAAAACTACTTGTAAACTCTCTACTTCTAACTCTTTGGTCGTAAAGACGTAGTCGATTCGTAGCGGTTCAGTATTGCCTTTCCAACCATCAATTTCTGGTGGAACAGTATAGCTACCACTTCTTTCTTTTGCAACTTCAAACGCGTCTTGTAATCCTAATGGGCTAGCTAAAATCGCTTGATAGCCTTCCTGACCAGCCGGGTTATTAAAATCACCCGCTAAAATTAGAGGTTTCTTCAACTCTTTTAGTACAGCCTCAAATCGTGCCCATTCTTCTTGGAAACCTTTATCCCACCAAGAGAGATGAACGCTTGCAAGAGCAAGTTCCTTGCCTTCAACCTCTGTCTCAGCCAAGGCAACACGGCGAGTATGATAGTCCGTTGGATCATCTACATCTGATACCAAAATCTCACGCGCCTTGATAGGTGTTTTGGACAAGATTGCTACGCCTTCATGGTAGCGGTCATAGCCGATATGATTGTAAGCCCAAGTCCAGTAGTAGCTTTTCCCTTTCTCAGCCAATTTTTCGACTAGGAGTCGGACATAGTGATCCTGGTGAATGGGTTCTGCTGATGGTAAAGCTTGATAGTGATTGTTAACCTCTCCCTCAGGCGAAGTCATTTCTTGATTAATTTCTTGGAAACAAATCAAATCATAGTCCTTATCAAGAATGTCTTGGAGTAAGATTTGGAATTTTTCCTCTGCTTCCTTCTCCATCCAACTGTGGGTATTGAGTGTTAGAAATTTCATGCTTTTCTCCTAAAACAAGAGGTTGGAAAACAGCTTCCAACCCCAAGTATATTACAATTCTACTTTAGCAACTGCTGTTTTAGCTGCAAGAGAACCTGTTTGTTCTAATTTAACTGATTTGAGGACATCACCATTTGTGAAGACAACCACTGTTGATGTTTTGCGTCCTGCTTCTCGAATAGCATCCAAGTCAGCTGTGACAAGAAGATCACCAGCAACCACTTTTTGTCCTTCAGAGACATGAACAGTAAATGGTTTTCCTTCAAGACTTACTGTATCCAAACCAATATGAACAAGCACTTCAAGACCTGAGTCAGTGACAAGACCAAGAGCGTGTTTTGTTGGGAAGATACTTGATACAGTACCAGTAACTGGAGATACAATGTTGCCATTTGCTGGCTCTACTGCAAATCCATCACCCATCATTTTTTGAGCAAAAACTGGATCTTCCACTTGTTCCAAAGCAACAACTTGACCGTCAGCTACTGAGTAAACTTCTTCAGTTACACCCTTGTAATGTACAGTATTTTGTTGAGTTTCTGTCATTTGACTTGGAAGAGTTTCAGGAATTACTTCCCCTGAGTCAAGGATATCTTGGATATCAGATTTCAATACGTCAGCTTTTGGTCCGTAGATAGCTTGGACACCTTGTCCTTTCATGACAAGACCCATAGCTCCTTCTGCTTTCCATTGTTCCTCAGTACCAACGCGATCTGCGTCTTTAACAGTTACACGAAGACGAGTCATACATGCATCCACATCTACGATATTTGCACGACCACCAAGAAGGTTAATGATGTTTACGGCTTGAGAAGCT
>NZ_KV832118.1:150170-164249 GCF_001837335.1 Streptococcus sp. HMSC066F01 | reverse complement strand
CTGTTTCTTCTTTGTAACCAAAAGCATAAGTCAATCCGAAACCAAGAGCAGTTGTTACTAGGACCATAAAGATATACTGGAGAAGTTGACCATTGATGTAGAGAAGTGTTCCAGGAATGATCGTAATACCAAAGCTAGTACCTGCCAAACCTAGAATGTTTGCTAACCAACCACCAGCAGCACCGGCGATAAGCCCCATGATAAATGGTTTACCATAGCGAAGATTGATACCAAAAATAGCTGGTTCAGTGATACCAAGTCCAGCAGAAAGTGCAGCTGGGAAGGCAAGAGCTTTAATTTTTGGATTCTTTGTTTTCACACCAACAGCAAGAGTTGCTCCAAGTTGAGCAGTCATAGCTGCTGTAATAATAGCATTAAGAGGATCTGAACCTGTAGAAGTAACTAGGTTAGACTCCAATAGATTGAAGATATGGTGAACACCCGTAACGACGATAACCTGATGAACACCACCAAGGATTAATCCACCTAGACCCATTGGGAGACTGAGCAACCAAACAGTAGCAACTTTGACGTAGCTTTCAACTTCATGGAATACAGGTCCAATGACAAACAAGGCCAAAATAGACATTACTAAGAAAGTCAAGAATGGTACAAGGAGTAAGTCTAATACATCTGGAATACGCTTACGGAGCCACTTTTCAAGTTTCGCACCGGTCAATCCGACGAAGAAAGCAGGTAAAACTGAGTTCTGATATCCGACAACTTTGATAAAGCCAAAGAAGATAATTGGTTGAGCATCACCTGAAGCAACAGCCCAAGCATTTGGCAAGGATGAGTTAACCATCATCAATCCTAAGACTAAACCAAGCAAAGGATTTCCACCGAATACACGAAAGGCTGACCAACAGATCAAGGCTGGGAAGAAGGCGAAGGCTGTATCTGTCAATACAACTGAATAAGTATAGAAGTTTGTTGCTTTAAAGGCTTCTGCAGTTGTTCCAAACAAAGCCAAAACTTGATCTTGAACAATAGCCCCACGAATTCCCATAAACAAACCAGTCGCAACGATTGCTGGCAAAAGTGGTACAAAAACGTCACCGAAAGTACGGATAGCACGTTGGAACCAGTTTCCTTGTTTAGCAGCTTCTGCTTTCATGTCTTCTTTAGAAGATGTTGGCAAACCGAGTGCAACCACTTCGTCGTACATCTTGTTTACTGTACCAGTACCAAAGATGATTTGGTATTGGCCTGAGTTAAAGAAAGCTCCTTGAACTTTATCCAAGTTCTCAATCACTTCCTTATTGATTTTCCCTTCATCTTTGACCATGACACGTAGACGAGTCGCACAGTGGGCTACACTGTTGACATTTTCACGTCCGCCAAGGGCTTCGATGACCTTTTTTGCAATATCCTGATTGTTCATTTGCAAAAATCTCCTTATAAAATTTTGTTCTTGTTTGAAAGCGATTTTATTCGCCCTACGACTATTATTTTATCATGTTTCTAAAATATGTCAAGCGTTTTGCAGAAATTTTTATTCCCTTTCTTTTTTCTCTGATTATTTTTGCTCGTTTTTGAGGGAAATTCTCTTTTTCCTCAAAAAAATATCTTTATACTTGAGGAATCAAGGCTTTTATTTACATTTTCTTTCATTTTTTCGTGAAAATTTGCCAGATTTCCTTCACTTGATTTCTGGCAATCGTTTGACATATTTTTCTTTTTTTTAACATAAAAGACTTGCTTTTTTTGCCGAAAACGTTTACTATTAATAATAGAATAGAACTTTTGGAGGAAAGATAAAATGGAATGGACAACCGAGCGCCGTTATAGACGCTATGAAGACTGGTCTAATGATGAAATCAAACAAATCAAGGAAACGATGGCACAATCTCCTTGGCATACTCGTTACCATGTCGAGCCTAAAATGGGACTTCTCAATGATCCAAATGGCTTTTCTTATTTTGATGGCAAATGGATTCTCTTTTACCAAAACTTCCCCTTTGGTGCAGCCCATGGATTGAAGTCTTGGGTGCAGCTTGAAAGTGATGATTTAGTTCACTTTACAGAAACTGGAGTCAAAGTTTTGCCAGATACTCCATTGGATAGTCACGGTGCCTACTCTGGTTCTGCCATGCAGTTTGGCGATCAGTTGTTCCTATTCTATACTGGAAATGTCCGCGATGAAAACTGGATCCGTCACCCCTACCAGATTGGTGCTTTGATGGATAAGGATGGCAAGATTACAAAGATTGACAAGATCTTGATTGACCAGCCAGCAGACTCTACTGACCACTTCCGCGACCCACAAATTTTTAACTTTAAAGGGCAATATTATGCTATCGTCGGTGGACAGAACTTGGAGAAAAAAGGCTTCGTCCGTCTCTACAAGGCTGTGGACAATGATTACACAAACTGGCAAGCGGTTGGTGATCTTGACTTTGCTAACGACCGCACTGCCTACATGATGGAATGTCCAAATCTAGTCTTTGTAGGGGAGCAACCTGTCCTTCTCTACTGCCCACAAGGACTGGATAAGAGTGTTCTAGACTATGATAATATTTATCCAAACATGTACAAAATCGGGGCTTCCTTTGATCCTGAAAATGCCGAAATGGTAGATGTGTCTCCATTGCAAAATCTAGACTATGGTTTTGAAGCCTATGCAACTCAAGCCTTTAACGCTCCAGACGGACGTGCATTGTCTGTCAGCTGGCTTGGGCTACCAGATGTAGCCTACCCATCTGATCGTTTTGACCATCAAGGAACCTTCTCATTGGTCAAAGAACTCACTATCAAAGATGGCAAACTCTACCAATACCCTGTCGCAGCCACCAAAGAACTCCGTTCTTCTGAAGAGGTCTTCTCAAATCGTACTCAAACCAATAACACCTATGAACTCGAGCTCAACTTGGAGGCCAATAGCCAAAGCGAGATTGTCTTGCTCGCTGACAAAGAAGGCAAGGGGCTTTCAATCAACTTTGACCTTGTCAATGGACAGGTGACAGTGGATCGTAGTCAGGCTGGTGAACAGTACGCCCAAGAATTTGGTACGACTCGTTCTTGCCCTATCGATAACCAAGCTACTACTGCCACTATCTTCATCGACAAGTCGGTCTTTGAAATTTTCATCAATAAAGGAGAAAAAGTATTTTCTGGTCGTGTCTTCCCACATGCGGATCAAAACGGTATCCTCATCAAGTCTGGAAACCCAACTGGAACTTACTATGAATTAGATTATGGTCGCAAAACTAACTGATGTCGCAAAACTTGCAGGCGTCAGCCCCACTACCGTCTCACGGGTCATCAATAAAAAGGGGTATCTATCTGAGAAAACCATTCAAAAGGTTAATGAAGCCATGCGAGAATTGGGCTACAAACCCAACAATCTGGCTCGAAGCCTCCAAGGAAAATCTGCCAAGTTGATTGGACTCATTTTCCCAAACATCAGTCATGTCTTTTATGCGGAGTTGATTGACAAGTTGGAACACCAACTCTTCAAGAATGGCTACAAGACCATCATCTGTAACAGCGAACATGACTCTGAAAAAGAACGAGAGTACATTGAAATGCTGGAGGCCAACCAGGTAGACGGTATCATTTCTGGAAGTCACAACTTGGGAATCGAAGACTACAATCGTGTGACGGCACCGATTATTTCCTTTGACCGAAACTTGTCTCCAGACATCCCTGTCGTCTCCTCTGATAACTACGGTGGCGGAGTCCTCGCAGCTCAAACCTTGGTCAAGACAGGCGCCCAGTCTATCATCATGATTACAGGAAATGACAACTCGAACTCACCGACTGGACTGCGCCACGCTGGTTTTGCCTCTGTTCTCCCAAAAGCGCCTATTATCAATGTTTCGAGCGACTTTTCTCCCGTCAGAAAAGAAATGGAAATCAAGAATATCTTGACCCATCAGAAACCAGATGCGATTTTTGCTTCGGATGATTTAACAGCTATTCTGGTGATCAAAATCGCTCAGGAGCTAGGTATCTCTGTTCCTGATGAGCTCAAGGTCATCGGCTATGATGGGACTTACTTTATCGAGAACTACTATCCTCACCTGACAACGATTAAGCAACCTATGAAAGAGATTGCCCACCTCACTGTCGATCTCCTCTTGCAGAAGATTGAAGGCAAGGAAGTCGCGACAACTGGTTACTTCTTACCAGTCACACTATTACCAGGAAAAAGTATTTAAGTACAAAAAACTCAGACGAATTCGTCTGAGTTTTTTTATGATCTTAAGTTTTCGAGATAGCGCTTGGCTGTCTCTAAGTTAAAGGTTTTATCTGCGATGAGTCGCTCAACCAGGGGAGCAACCTCGGACTCACTAGCACCAGCTAGGAGAGCTAGCGATTTGGCCTGTAATTTCATGTGGCCTTGCTGGATGCCCGTACTGACCAAGGCTTTGAGGGCCGCAAAGTTTTGGGCAAGACCGATGGACACGATAATCTGAGCTAATTCCTTGGCTGAAGGATTTCCTAGTAGTTCATGACTAAGGGCTACACGTGGGTTGAGACCGATAGAGCCACCCTTGGTCGCTACCGGCATGGGTAGGGTCATCTCACCGACCAATTCTTCTCTTTCCATATCCAGTATCCATTGACTGAGACCTTGATAGCGTCCGTCTCGACTGGCAAAGGCATGGGCCCCAGCTTCGATAGCACGCCAGTCATTACCCGTGGCGATTAAAATGGCATCGATACCGTTAAAAATCCCTTTATTATGAGTAGCCGCTCTGTAAGGATCAGCCTGCGCAAACTGGCTAGCCAAGGCTATTTTCTCCGCAATTTCTCGTCCTTGGTCCCTTTGGGGACTCAAGTAGCGAAAGGCGATACGACAACTTGCTGTCACCAGAGAATCAGTCGCGTAGTTGGACAAAATTCCCATAAGACTCTGTCCTTGACTGAGTTCTTCTAAGACTGGCTTCAAGGCTTCCAGCATGGTGTTGAGCATATTGGCTCCCATGGCTTCCTGAGTATCAACATGGAGATAAACAACGAGAAAGTCTGTTTCACTTTTGATCTGCTCTACATGCAAATCACGCGCCCCGCCTCCACGTTTGACGATAGAAGGATAGGCTTGATTGGCAAGTTCCAAGAGTTCGGCTTTCTTGCTGGAAATCTTCTCTTGCGCTTGTTCAGGATCAGCAACTTGATAAAGGGCTACCTGCCCAATCATCTGGCGCTCATGTACTTGAGCAGTAAAGCCACCAGACCGCTTGATGATTTTGCTGGCATAGCTAGCCGCAGCAACCACAGACGGTTCTTCTGTCACATAGGGAACTGTGTAGTCCTGATCGTTCACCAAAATCTCTGGAATGATGGAATAAGGCAGAGAAAAAGTTCCTACCACATTTTCACTCAGCTGGTCTGCAACTGCCAAACTGACCTGTTCATCCTGCTCCAGACTGGTTTGCTTTTCAGGACTAAGGAGCGCCTGAGCTTTCAGCAACTCCAGGCGCTCATGGTATGTTTTTTTAGAAAATCCATTCCAACTTAACTTCATTATTTTTCAACCTTGCTATAACGGCGTTGGTGGTCGACAATTTCAACCAAGGCATAGTCTTGATATTCATAGCCTGCAAATTGGGCTGAACCAGATTCATCCAACTGCACCTCTTCGAAGAAGACTTTTTCATAGTCTGCAACGGATAGGGCTGTACGTTGCTTGAGTTTGCTCAAGCGCTCCTTATCAAGGTAAGCCTCATAGCCTTCGACCAATTCACCACTAAAGAACTCTGAAACCGCTCCACTTCCATAACTGTAGAGGGCAATTTTATCTCCAGCCTTCAAAGTCTCTGCATTTTCCAAAAGGGAGAGAAGTCCGAGGAAGAGGGAACCCGTGTAGATATTTCCAATCATCTGACTGTAAAGGATGGACTTATCAAAGTTCTCTTGCAAACTATTCTGTTTTTCTTTAGACAAAGTTTTGTCCATCATCTTGCGCAAGCCTTTTAGGGCCAACTTAGGATAAGGCAAGTGGAAGCAGATAGCCGCAAAGTCATCCATAGTCCAATCATAGCGTTTCTTGTATTCATCCCAAGTCGTTGTCAGGCAATCAAGATACTGTTGGGTCGAGTACATGCCGTTTACATAAGGAGTGCTTGAGTAGTTCGGACGCCAGAAATCCATGATGTCTCGCGTTTGAGCAACGTTATCATTGTTAAAGGCCATGATGCGCGGATTTTGAGTGATTAGCATCGCCACACTTCCAGCACCCTGGGTTGGCTCACCTGGAGTTCCCACACCATACTTGGCAATATCACTGGCAATGACCAAAACCTTAGACTCTGGAGAATTTTCCACATGCAATTTAGCATAATGAAGGGCAGCTGTCGCTCCATAGCATGCTTCTTTAATTTCAAAGCTACGAGCGAAAGGCTGAATACCTAACAAGCCATGAACAAAGACTGCCGCTGCCTTACTCTGGTCAATCCCTGACTCGGTTGCCACGATGACCATATCGATTTCTTCTTTTTCTTTATCTGTGAGGATAGAGTTGCTGGCACTAGCAGCCAAGGTAACAATGTCCTCAGTCAGTGGTGCAATACTAATTTCATTTAACAAGAGTCCCTTGCTAAATTTTTCGGGGTCAACTCCCCTCGCTTCTGCTAAGTCTTGTAATTTCAAGACATATTGACTGGTCGCAAAACCAATCTTATCAATACCGATTGTCATATTTACCTCTGTTTTTTCATTCATTGTAAAAAATCGTTTCATTCTATTTTATCACAAATAGGGACAAAAGAGAGAAAAAAGACTTGATTCAACAAATCAAGTCTTTGCTTTGACTGCATTAGGAAGAGATTCCTCGTTGTTTGCGGATGTAGTAATAAAGCTTTAGAATTACTGTTCCACTTGCCATTCCAATAGAAATAACGAGGGCTAACATAACCACCAAAGTCGCGCTGGCAATAGCATGGCTGTAATCTCCTGTCACAAAGAAAGCTGTCGTTCGATAGGATAAATAACCCGGCACCAAGGGGGCAAGAATGGCCAAGACAAAGACCACCGCTGGTGTCTTATAGACAATACTTAAAATCTGACTGATGCAAGAGCCAATTACTGCTGCGATAAAGGTCGCAAGAATAACATTGGTTGGTTCTTTGAGCACGAGATAGAGGAGCCAAACGCCCATTCCCAAAACACCACCAGGTAGGAGCATGGAGCGTTGAACATTCAGTACGATTAGAAAGGTGATAATGGCGAGTAAACTCGCCACTGCTTGCAGCAAAATACTTGTTAGAGTCATCTTATGTCATCAAAACCAGGGCGACAGAGGTGCCAGCCCCTAAAGCGAGGGTAATGAGCAAAGATTCAAACATCTTGCTCATACCAGAGTTGATATGGTTGGTCATGATATCCCGTACCGCATTTGTCAGAGCAATCCCTGGAACAAAGGGCATAACCGCTCCTGCTATAATCAGGTCTGCCGTCGAAGGAAATCCTGTATAGCGGGCCCAGAACTGGGCGATCAATCCGAAAACAAAGGCACCCGCAAAGGCCGTTACAAAAGGAATGCGGACAAACCTCTCTACGTAGAGAGAGAAGGCAAATCCAAATAAAGTCGCAATAGCCGCACCAAAAGCGTCATAAACATTGCCCCCAAACATAATCGAGAAGAAAGGGGCACTGAGGGTCGCTGCTACGGTCACTTGGAACTTGGTATAAGGAAGGGCTTGATTGCCGATTTCTTTCAGCTTTTTAAAGGCTGTCGAAAGATCAATCTGCCCTCCAACAAGCTCCCGTGATACTTGGTTGACATCACAGACTTTTTCAATGTTATAAGAGGATGAGGTTACCCGTTTCATCCGAGAAATATTGGTGTTTTCGATAGAAAAGAAAATAGCAGCGGGCATGGCAAGAACATTGCAATCCATTATTCCCTGCGAATGGGCAATACGGATCATAGTATCCTCAACCCGATGAATCTCTGAGCCACTTTTCAGGAGAATGGTTCCTGCTAGCATAATCACATCAATGACGGCATTCAACTCTCTCGATTCGTCCATTTTCTCCTCCTTTTTTCTACTCCCTATATTTTATCACAAAATCTTGTGAAAAAAAATCTTTGTCATGAAATCATGACAAAGATTCGTTTAATCTCGAGAACTTTCGTGGTTTCTTTCACCGTTTGGTTGATTCGTTGGAGGATTGTTGCCTTGTTGGTTACCTTGTTGATTTCCTTGCTGGTTCCCCTGGGTTGGACTTGTAGGAGAACCCTGGTTCCCACGTTGGGCAGGATTAGAGGATGAAGTTGATGGTGGTGTTTTTGGTTTGTAGATGGAAAGTTTGATACGCGTACTTGCAAGATCAACCAGTTCTCCTGCTCTTGGCGTTTGACTTACAACAGTTCCTTCTGCCGTTCCTTCAGGAGCATTCGATACTTCTACAACCTCAATATTTGCTTCCTTCACACCGACAATCTGAGTCAAGTTATTCTTTGTAAACTCGAGACTTGAACCGATGTAGTTCGGCATGCTGACACTAGTCACCTTCTTAGCCACTGTTAAGGTAATCGTAGTGGCTTTTGAAAGATCATAGGTCGAACCCGAAGCAGGGGTCTGTCTGAGGACGGTGCCAGGTTCGCTTTCGCTGGATTCTTCCTCTTCCATCTTGATTAGATTTTCAGGAACCTTCTTCTCCTTGAGTTCGGCTACAACATCCGTATACTTACGTCCGACGTAATTGCTCAATTGGAAGGATTGCTTCCCAGAAGAAACAATCAAATTGACCTTGGTTCCTTCTTTTCGGCCGCTACCAGCTTCTGGATCCGTTCGAATAACACGTCCTTCTGCTACGGTATCGCTGGCTTCTGACTTTTCTTCACCGGCTTCAAACTTGGATTTTTTAAGAGCTTCCTTAGCCTCTGCAACGGTTTGTCCGGCTACGTCAGGAATGGGAATCGTTGCTGGTGTTCTTGACAAAATCCAGACCAAAGAGGCTACAACCAATAGGAGACTAGCCAAAAGAATCATATAGCGAGCCTTAAACTTCCGTTTCTTGGCTGGCTTTGGAGCTGGAGCCGGCTCTGCCACTGGTTGAGTTGCTTTCTTTGGCTGAGGACGTTCTTCCTGCGCAGGCGCTTTAGGAATAGACGTCAGTGTACTTTGTGGAACTTTAGGTAAAGTCTTAGTGTCTGCCTTACTCGCATCGTCAAAGACCAGCTTCGGTTCATTGCGACGATTATAAGACAAGCTAGTTGACAAGTCCACATACATTTCCGAAACAGACTGATAACGATCTGACAGCTTCTTAGCAGTCGCCTTGATGACAACATTTTCCAAAGCCTGAGGGACAGATGGGTTTTCAGCTATGACGGACGGAAGTGGCTTCTGGAAATGCTGGAGGGCAATCGTAACTGCACTATCCCCATCGTAAGGAATATGACCAGTCAGCATTTCATAGAAGATAATCCCCATTGCATAGATATCACTCTGGAAGGTCGCTTTAGAACCACGCGCTTGCTCAGGTGACAAATAATGAACAGAGCCTAACATTGAGTTTGTCTGGGTCAGACTGGTCTCTGCAAAGGCTACGGCAATCCCAAAGTCCGTGACCTTAGCTGTGCCGTCAGGTGTCAAGAGGATATTTTGAGGTTTCAAATCCCGGTGAACGATTCCTCGAGTATGGGCTAAGCGCATGGCCAAGAGGATTTGCCCCATAATCCGAACTGCTTCTTCATTTGAAAGAGGATAGTGTTCTTTAATATAGCGCTTGAGGTCAAGGCCTGCAACGTATTCCATAGCTAGGTACTGTTGACCGTCTTCCTCACCAATATCTGTTATCCGAACGATATGAGGATGGTCCAGATCCGCCATGGCCCTCGCTTCACGCTGGAAACGTGCCACAGCAATCGGGTCCGTCTGGTAGTTGGTCCTCAGGACCTTCACTGCCACTTCTTCCCCGTCTAGGATCAAATCCTTGGCCAAGTAAACATCTGCCATGCCTCCTCGACCAATCTGCTTGACAATCCGATACCGCCCGGCAAAAATCTTGCCGATTTGGATCATTCTACTGCCTCCTCGTTCATGTAAACAAGGGCAACCGTAATGTTGTCTAAACCTCCTGCATTGTTAGCGAAGCGAATGAGGGTTGCCGCCTTGTCTGCTAGGGAAATATCGCTAGTTACGATATCATAAATCTCACTTGCCGAAATCATATTGGTCAAACCATCACTATTGAGCAATAGATAATCTCCTGACTCCAGTGTAATCATCCCAAAATCTGGCTGGATTTCATCTTTTTGTCCGATAGACTGGGTAATGATATTCTTTTGAGGGTGAGTTTCTGCTTCTTCTGGAGTCAATTGACCAGCCTTGAGCAATTCATTAACCAAAGAATGGTCACTCGTCAACTGGTGGTATTCTTCTCCACGAATCAAACCGATACGAGAATCACCAATGTGAGCATAGATGGCTTGGTTGTCAATAAACGCAACAGCTTCTAGCGTTGTTCCCATGCCTCTGTAGGCTTCGTCCTGACCTAGTTGATGAATTTTTTGATTTTCAATCTCCAGGTAGTGGGCAAACCACTCACGAACTTCATTGACTGAGTCAATTTGGGTATCCACCCAAGCCACACCAAGGTCTGTTACCGCCATCTCACTAGCGATATTTCCTGCACGGTGTCCTCCCATCCCGTCAGCCAAGATGATCATAGTGCGTCCTGCTCGGTTGACAAAGTGATTGACATAGTCCTGATTATTTGTCCGTTTCTGACCAACATCTGTTAATAATGCTATTTCCATTGTGTCAGTTCCTTCCTATTCTGATATCTTGCGAAATTGGCTGATAAAGAATCCATCACTTCCATACAATTCAGGAGTGATCAGGATGCAGCCATCTTTCAGGATATCTTTACATTCGTGTTCTAGTTTAACCTGCTCGAACTCGGGATGACTTTCTAAAAACGCCTCAACGACTTGAAAGTTCTCCTCAGAGACAATAGTACAGGTACTATAAGTTATTATACCACCTTTTCGTAGCGTTTGACAAACACTACCTAATATTTCCAGCTGAATTTCCTGTAAGGACGTGAAATCTGCTGTTTCTTTATTGTATTTGATGTCTGGTTTGCGGCGTAAAAGTCCAATCCCAGAACAGGGAGCATCTACCAAAATCTTATCAAAAGAGTCCCGACCGAAAAACTCATGTACCTTTCTGGCATCCAATTTTTGCGTTTGCACTCGTTCTGCCACACCTAAACGCTCCGCATTTTCTTGGATCAAGTCCAACTTATGGTCATACAAGTCCAGAGCAGTTACCTGACCTGTAGCGAGATAAGAAGCCATATGGGCTGTTTTCCCACCCGGAGCTGCACATGCATCCAGGACCTGCTCATCGCCTTGTAAATCAAGAGTCGGAGCAACCAGTTGACTGGACTCGTCTTGGATGGTTATAGCCCCTTCTGCGAACAAATCATGTCCTGCAAAGTGGCCTTGCTCCTTGACCAGACCAGTGGCAGCCAAAGGGGAATCGGTCGCATCTAACACAGCTTTGATTTCCTCTTTTCGGCTCAAATCAGCTACACGGATACTGGCTTTGTTGCGCACCAAGAGACTTTTAAAGATGGCTTGGGCTCGCTCTTCCCCGTACTCTTCCTTAAGTTTAGATACTAGCCAAACTGGGAGAGAATAAGCAATGGAATCACGCTTATTTTTGCGTTTGATACCGTCAATGTCTGGCCAGCCTTCTCGCAAGATACGACGAAGGACGGCGTTGACCAATTTTTCACTGCCTTTTTTACGGGCTTTAGCTAGCTCTACCGCTTCATTGACTACAGCGTGATTAGGAATCTTATCCAAATACCGAAGTTGGTAGGCACTCAGAAGGAGCAGGATATAGAGCCAGTTATCTAGCTTATCCCGGTCTTCGATAAAGTGGGACAGGTACCATTCCAGAGTCAGTTTTCGGGCTACCGTACCGTAGACAATCTCTGTCACCAAACCCTTATCTGCTACTGAGAGTTGACTCCCCTTGAGGTGTTTGTTTAAAGCAATATTCGAATATGCTTGGTTGACTAGAACATCCTCTAGCACTGCTAGAGCTAGACTTCTAGCCGTTTCTACTTTAGTCACCAAATCGTTCTCCTACAGTCAAAGTACGACCAACTCCGTTGAGGAAGGAAGCGATGTCCATCTTAGGCTTGCCTGCTGGCTGCACTTGTTTGAGAGATAGAGCTCCTTCAGCCGTTGCGACGATCAATTCCTTTTTACCAATTGAGAGGATCTCACCTGGAGCTCCCTGACCTTTTACTGGCAGGGCTTCATAAATCTTAAAGCGGTCGCCCTTAAGGAAAGTATGAGCAACAGGCCACGGATTCATCCCACGGATTTGGTTGAAAAGTTGGCGATTGGTTTTAGTCCAATCCAGTTTCTCTTCTTCTGGCTTGATATTTGGCGAGAAAGTGACTTGACTAGGATCCTGTGGTTCAGGTTGGATTTCTCCTGTTAGGTAGCCAGGTAGCGTATCCAAAAGCAAATCACGACCAACAATCGCCAATTTTTCAAACAAGGTACCAACATTGTCCTCATCTGTGATGGGAATACTGCGACGGGAAATCATATCTCCTGCATCCATTTCTTTAACCATTTCCATAATGGTCACACCAGCTTCCTCATCTCCTTGAATCAAGGCATAATGAATGGGAGCGCCACCACGGTGTTTGGGAAGAAGGGAAGCGTGAACGTTAACCGCAAAGTCCATGCTATCAAGAAGTTTACTTGGGAGAAACTGCCCAAAAGCAGCGGTCACAATCCCATCTGCTCCTAAATTCATAATAGCTTCCAGCTCTGGGCTTCCAGATAATTTTTCTGGTTGGTAGATAGGAAGGCCTGCTTCTTTAGCAGCCTGCTTGACTGGGGTTTCTTGGACCACTTTTTTACGGCCGACAGCGCGGTCTGGCTGGGTCACAACAGCTAGAATCTCGTAACGATCATCTGATAACAAACCCTTCAAAACTGTCGCTGAAAAATCAGGTGTTCCCATAAAGATTAGTTTTGTCATTTCTTCTCCTTCTTATAAAAACTGCTGCGGTTCGTGGTCAATGCTGAGACGAAGCTCGCTATTTTCACGTTCTTGAGTCAAGGCCAAGACCTGATTGAGGGTTGGACCCAGCTCATCTTCTAAACGGTATTTAATCAAAATCTGGTAATGATAAAGGTTGTGGGTACGGGCAATGGGTTTTGGTGTCGGTCCAAGGATTTTACTAGTTTCCGATAAACCTGATCGCAAAATTCCCATAACTTCATAGGCACGTTTGACAACCTCTTCTTCTTTCTTGTGAGAGAGGGTAATCCCAATAGTGAAATAATAAGGCGGATAGCCGAGTTGGCGCCTAATACTCATTTCATAGGCATAAAAACCTTCGTAATCCTGATCTTTTGCAAAACGAATGGCATAGTGTTCTGGATTGTAAGACTGGATCAAGACCTGCCCAGCCTTTTCCGCTCGACCTGCACGACCAGCCACCTGGGTCAAGAGTTGGAAGGTTCTCTCAGAAGAACGGAAATCAGGCAGATTCAAGGCCGTATCCGCATTGAGCACTCCGACCAAGGTCACATTGGGAAAATCCAAGCCCTTAGCAATCATCTGAGTTCCCAGCAAGATATCTGCTTCACCTTGGCCAAACTGGTCAAGAAGAGCTTGGTGACTGCCTTTCTTGCGGGTCGTATCCACATCCATCCGCAGAATGCGAGCCTGAGGAAAGAGCTCTGCTAGCTCATCGTAGGCTTTCTGAGTCCCCGTCCCGTAGTAACGAATACTGCGACTCTGACAGTTGGGACAGACATGAGGAATTCCTTTGGAAAAGCCACAGTAATGGCAGTTCATAGTCTTGGTATCCATGTGGAGAGTCAGAGAAATATCACAGTTGGGACAGCTATCTACCGTTCCACACTCCCGACACATAACAAAGCTAGAATAACCCCGACGGTTGAGCATGAGGACTACCTGCTCTTTTTTATCCAAACGGTCTTGGATAGCTTCTAGCAAAGGGGGCGTAAAGTTTGATGTATCATTTTGTCCGATATAGTCCCGAAAGTCAATCACTTGAACCTCAGGAATGGTGGCTAAAGGATTGGCTCGTTGGGTCAGGCGTAAGTGTTGATAG